>JAUHZW010000179.1 GCA_030425745.1 Actinomycetes bacterium | reverse complement strand
CACCGGGTGTCGTCAACATCCTCACCGGGGCGGGCGAGACCGGGCGCCTCCTCGTCGAGCATCCGGGCACCGACAAGATCGCCTTCACCGGTTCCACCGATGTGGGCCGCTCGATCATGCGAGCCGTGGCCGGGACCGACAAGCGGCTGACCCTCGAACTCGGCGGCAAGGGCGCCAACATCGTCTTTGACGACGCACCGGTCGACGAGACCATCGAGGGCATCGTCAACGGCATCTTCTTCAATCAGGGGCATGTCTGCTGCGCCGGATCACGGCTGCTGCTGCAGGAGTCCATCGCAGATGAGATGGTCGATCGACTCAAGGAGCGCCTGTCGACCCTGCGACTCGGGGATCCTCTGGACAAGAACACCGACATCGGGGCCATCAACTCCGCTGAGCAGCTCGCCCGGATCGATGACCTCGCCAAGAGCGGTGAGGACGAGAGCGCCGAACGCTGGAGCAGTGCGTGCCCCCTGCCGGATCGAGGCTGGTGGTTCCCGCCGACGGTGTTCACCGGCGTGACCCAGGCTCATCGGATCGCCCGCGAGGAGATCTTCGGGCCGGTCCTGTCGGTCCTGACGTTCCGTACTCCCGAGGAGGCCGTCGCGAAGGCCAACAACACGCCGTTCGGACTGTCCGCAGGCATCTGGACAGAGAAGGGCAGCCGCATCCTGTGGATGGCGCAGCGCATGCGGGCCGGCATCGTCTGGGCCAACACCTTCAACCGATTCGACCCCACGAGCCCGTTCGGCGGCTACAAGGAGTCCGGATTCGGTCGCGAGGGCGGCATCCAGGGGCTCGGCGCGTACCTGGCGACGGAGGAGGCACGATGAGCGAGCGACTGACCGTGCGCAAGACCCACAAGCTGTTCATCGGCGGCGCCTTCCCGCGCAGCGAGTCCGGGCGCACGTATGAGGTCAGCAATGCTCGTGGCGAGTTCATCGCGAACATGTCCTGGGCCAGCCGGAAGGATGCTCGCAACGCCGTGCTGGCGGCGCGCAAGGCCATGAGCGCCTGGAGCGCTGCCACCGCGTACAACCGGGGTCAGGTGCTGTACCGAATCGCCGAGATCATGGATGGTCGCCGCGGGGACTTCGCCGACGCGGTTGCCGCGGCGGAGGGTTGCACCGAAGCCCAGGCGGTCACTCAGGTGGACCTCGCGATCGACCGCTGGGTCTGGTACGCCGGCTGGGCCGACAAGATCTCCCAGGTGCTCGGCTCGGCGAACCCGGTGGCCGGCCCCTTCTTCGACTTCTCGGTCCCCGAGCCGACCGGGGTGGTCGCCGTCGTCGCTCCCCAGGATTCCTCACTGCTCGGGCTGGTCAGCGTGATCGCGCCGGTGATCGTCAGCGGCAATGCGGTGCTGGTCATCCCCAGCCATGACGGACCCATCCCGGCGATCTCTCTGGCTGAGGCCCTGGCCACCTCCGATGTCCCGGGCGGCGTAGTCAACATCCTCACCGGGGACGCGGCCGAGATCATGCCGTGGTTGGCCGGCCACGCCGATGTCAACGCAATCGACCTGACCGGGATGACGCCCGGCGAAGAGGCCGTGTCCGCCGAACGCGAGGCGGCCGGCACCATCAAGCGGGTGATGCGCCCGGCGCCGGGCACCGACTGGTCTGCTGACCCGGGCCTGACCCGCCTTCGGTTCTTCGTCGAGACGAAGACCGTGTGGCACCCCATGGGCACCTGAGGCGATCAGGAATCGTCGCGCCTGCGGCGTGAGCGCCAGACCAGGTAGGCAGCGACCCCGATAGCGGCAGCACCCACGGCCGCGAGCACGTAGGGACTGACCCGCCGCGAGGTCTCGATGGCATGCTCCGCACGCTCGAGAGCATCGTCCGTGACACCGAGGACGGCATCTGTGCGGTCGAGGGCACCGCGCACGCGGTCCAGCTCGTGCCGGAGGTCAACCACGTGCTCGTGTCCGGTCTCCACGACGTCCAGGATCGCCATCGTCAGCCCTCCGCTCGTTCGAGGCGGTCCGCGAGTTCGGACCGCAGTTCAGCGTACCCCGGCTTGATGACCTCGTTGATGGTTCGCAGCCGCTCATCGAACGGGATGAAGGAGCTCTTCATGGCGTTGACGGTGAACCAGCGCATGTCATCGAGCCCGTAGCCGAACGCCTCGCTGAGCAGCGCCATCTCCCGACTCATCGACGTGCCGGACATCAGTCGGTTGTCCGTGTTGACCGTGACTCGGAACCCGAGATCCTTGAGCAGGCCGATCGGGTGGTGCTCGATGCTGTCGGCCGCTCCCGTCTGCACGTTGGACGACGGGCACATCTCGAGCGGGATCCGCCGGTCGCGGACGTAGGAGGCCAGCCGGCCGAGATGGGCAGCCCCCTCAGCATCCAGCGTGATGTCATCGACGATGCGCACGCCGTGGCCGAGACGATCAGCCCCGCACCACTGGATGGCCTCCCAGATGCTCGGCAGCCCGAAGGCCTCCCCCGCATGGATGGTGAAGTGGGCGTTCTCGCGCCGGAGGTACTCGAAGGCATCGAGGTGCCGGGTGGGTGGGAAGCCAGCCTCAGCACCGGCGATGTCGAAGCCGACGACGCCCTGATCGCGGTACTCCACCGCGAGCTCGGCGATCTCGCGCGAGTGCGTCGCAGTACGCATCGCAGTCAGGAGCAGGCCGACGCGCAGGACCTTGCCGGCCGCGGCTGCACCTGCACAGCCCTCAGCAACGCCCGCAAGGACCTCGGCGATGACCTCGCGCTGGCTCATCCCCCGCTCCAGGTGCAGCTCGGGGGCGAACCGCACCTCGGCGTACACCACTCCGTCAGCGGCGAGGTCCTCGGCGCACTCCCGCGCCACCCTCCGAAGAGCCTCAGGGGTCTGGGTCACTCCGACGGTGTGCTTGAAGGTCTCGAGGTAGCGCTCCAGAGAACCCGAGTACGCCGCCTCGGAGAACCAGCGGGCCAGCTCATCGGCGTGTGTCGAGGGCAGGTCGCCATAGCCGGACGCCTCAGCGAGGTCGATGATCGTCTGCGGCCGCAGCCCCCCGTCAAGGTGGTCGTGCAGCAGCACCTTCGGGGCGCGGACGATCAGATCGTCCGGGACGGGGGCGTAGGTTCCGGCGTCAAGGGGCATGGAAAGAACCTAGTCCACGCCAGTGAGTAGAGTCCGCGAGTGATCAGCATCGTCTTCGGCCTCGGCACGGCCGTCTGCTTCGCCACGAGCAGTCTGATCAACTCCCGGGTCTCCAAAGTGATCGGCCCTTGGTCGACGGTGTCCTGGATCATGGCCATCGGCCTGCTCATCACGCTGCCGTTCACGATCGCGGCCGGTGCGCCGGAGAACCTCGGAGACAGCGGCCTCTTCCTGGTGCTGGCGGGCGTCGGCAACGTGGCCGGGCTGGTCCTCGTGAGCCTCGCCTTCCGGATCGGGAAGGTGGGGGTCGTCGCTCCCATCGTGGCGACGGAGGGAGCCATCTCCGCTGTGTTCGCGGCGGTCACCGGCGAGAGCCTTGCCCCCCTGATCGCCTTCCTGCTCATGGTCGTGGTGGTGGGCATCGTCATCGCTGCCATCGCCCCGGATCCCGTGCCGTTGGACCACGAACGACCGATCCTCGCCGCCCTGCTCGCGACCGGCGCGGCCGTCGCCTTCGGCATCGGCCTCTTCACGGCCGGCAGCATCAGCGATGACCTCCCGATCTCGTGGGTGCTCCTGCCAGCGCGCATCGTCGGCGTCGTGGCCCTCGCCGCCCCCTTGGCCATCGCCGGGCGACTGCGGCTGACGCGTCGCACCGCGCCCTGGATCGTGGTGATGAGCTCCACCGAGGTCCTCGGAACGGCCAGTTTCGCGGTGGGAGCCGCCGCCCATGTCGGTGTGACGTCCGTGCTGGCGTCGCAGTTCGCGCCCATCGCGGCCGTGATGGCCTACGTCCTGTTCCGCGAGAAGCTCGGGCGCCTGCAGATCACCGGGGTGTCGATCCTGGTGGTCGCGGTGACGGCGCTGGCGGTGGCGAGCTAGGCCAGACCTACTCGACCGGCTCCCGGTCGTGCTCGTCGTCGCCGTCGCGATGGACGAGTTCCATGTGGAAGGCCGGCAGGCACACCGCGATGTAGCGTGCGCCCTCCGCGGTGGTGTAGCGGATGCGCTCGCCGGCCCGGGTGATGATCGCCTGACCGGAGCGCACGTGCATCACGCCGTCGTCGTACTCCACATCGATGGAACCCTCGAGCACCACCGTGAACTCGTCGAACTCCGGCTCCTGGGCCGGCTCCTCCCAGCCCGCCGGCGCGAGCATGTGCGCGATCGAGACGGCGTCGTCACCGCTGGAGGCATGGCCGACGAATTCCTCGATGATCTTCCCGCCGGGAACGGGAATCTGGGCAGGGCCGGGGATGAGCTCGGGCATGGGGCTCCTTCGAGTGCAGGGTTAGATCGTGGAGGTGGGGTGCGGAGCTCGACCGGCCGCCGCGTACAGCGCGTCGATCGTCTCCATCGTGCGCACGGCGTCGTCGGCGTCGGTGACCATCGGCACGCCCTCGCGCACGAGCCGGGCCA
>JAUHZW010000178.1 GCA_030425745.1 Actinomycetes bacterium | reverse complement strand
GTCGAGCGTTGCGCATTGCGCGATCTGGGCGATGCCGGCGTTGCCCGGTGCGGCGGCCACCTCCGTGACCGAGTCGTCAGCGAGGAGACTGGTGATGATGGCGTGCTCGCGCGCGCCCGAACCGATGACGAGAACCTTCACGGCAGCAGCCTAGTGAGGGCCTCGAGCGCCCTACTCGACGTCGATCTCGTTCGGGGTGTCCGTCTCGTTCTGCACCACCGAGTTGTCCTCGGTTACTTCCGACTCGGAGGAGGAGACACAGCCGGTCAGGGCGCCGAGGGCCACTGCCGATGCGGCGAGAGCGGCGCCGATGCGGGTCATGCGTGACATGACCCCTCAGCCCTCGTAGTAGGAGTCGATCTCGCTGAACGCCTCATCGAGGATCGCCAGACCCGCGCGGGCCTCCTCCTCGGTGATGGTGCACGGCGGGACGACATGCATGCGGTTGAAGTTCACGAACGGCATCAGGCCACGGGCCTTGCAGGCGGCCACGAGGGCGTTCATGGCATCCGACGTGCCTCCGTACGGAGCGAGGGGCTCGCGGGTCTCGCGGTTCTTCACCAGATCGAGGGCCCAGAAGACGCCCAGGCCGCGGACCTCGCCGATGACCGGGTGCTTCTCCGCCAGCGCGCGCAGGCCCTCGGCCAGCACGTTCTCGCCGATCGACTTGGCGTTCTCGACGATGCCCTCCTCCTTCATGGCGTCGATCGACGCGACGATGGAGGCGCCGCCGAGGGGATGGCCGGAGTAGGTCAGGCCGCCGGGGAACACCCGCTCGTCGAACGTGCGCGCGATGTCGGCCGAGATGACGACGCCGCCGACCGGCACGTAGCCGGAGTTGGAGCCCTTCGCGAAGACGATGAGGTCGGGCTGAGCCGTCCAGTTCTGGAAGGCGAACCACTCGCCGGTGCGGCCGAAGCCGGACATGGTCTCGTCGGCGATCCAGACGATCCCGTACTTGTCGCACAGGGCACGGACACCCTCGAGGTAGCCCGCCGGTGGGATCAGGACACCCGCGGTGCCGACGACGGACTCCAGGATGATGGCGCCGATGGTGCTCGGCCCCTCGAACTGGATGACGTGCTCGAGGTGCTGCAGCGCGCGCTCGCACTCCTCGGCCTCCGTCGTCGCCCAGAACTCCGAGCGGTAGAGGTACGGACCGAAGAAGTGCACCTGCTGGGTGGAGTACTCGTTCGGCCAGCGGCGCGGGTCACCCGTGGCGACGATGGCCGCGCCGGTGTTGCCGTGGTACGAGCGGTAGAACGACAGCACCTTGTGCTTGTGCGTGTGGATGCGGGCCATGCGGATGGCGTTCTCGACCGCGTCGGCGCCGCCGTTGGTGAAGAAGACCCGCTCCATGTTGGGCCCAGCAAGCTCGACGATGCGCTTGGCCGCCTGGTTGCGGGCCTCGTTGGCGTGCTGCGGTGCGATCGTCGACAGGGTCGCCGCCTGATCCTGGATCGCCTTGACGACCTTGGGGTGCTGGTGGCCGATGTTGGTGTTGACCAGCTGCGACGAGAAGTCGAGGAACCGGTTGCCGTCGTAGTCCCAGAAGTAGCAGCCCTCCGCGCCGGCGATGCACATCGGCTTCAGGGCCTTCTGCGCACTCCACGAGTGGAAGACGTACTCGCGGTCGTCGGCGAAGACCTCGGCGCCGCGGGCGGGATCGGGGGTGACGGTCATGGGTTCTCCTCGTGCTTCTTCTCAGGGGTGGTCGGGAGCGTAGTGGGGGAGGCGGGAGCGGATCATCAGATGCCCCGGGATCCGGTGGCCGCCTTGGCGGCCGTGGCGATCGCCGAGATCACGCGCTGGAACTGGTCGGTGTCGTCCTCGTGGAGCAGGCCGGTCGTGACCCGGATGTGGTCGGTGTCGCCGGGTTCGACCTGGAAGGGAGCACCGGGAGCGACCTTGATGCCCTGCGCGGCCAGAGAGAGCAGCGCTGCTCTCTCATCGCCGACCTCGACCCACACGTTGATGCCGTCGCCCGTGGTGGCATGGACCCCTTCCCGGGCGAGCCCGGCGCGCACCGCCAGCCCGCGCATCGCATAGGCGGCCCGCGCCCGGGTCACCTGGCCGATGGCGGTCGGGTCGGTCAGGAGTTCGAGCAGCACGGCCTGCAGCAGGCGGCTGGTCCAGGCCGGGCCGAGGAGGCGGCCGGCTCGCAGCGGCTCGATGACGTCGGCCGTGCCCCCGACAGCGGCGATCCGAAGGTCAGGGCCGTGCGACTTGGAGTAGCTGCGGATGTGCACCACCTGCGCGGGCAGGTGGACGCCGAGGCTGACGTCCTCGCCGGTGGCGATGTCGCCGGAGTGGTCGTCCTCGACCACGATGACATGGCTGCCCTGCAGCACGTCAGCGAGGGCGGCGGCCCGCTCGATGCTCATGCTGGTGCCGGTGGGGTTCTGCGCCCGTGGCTGCAGGAACACCGCGACGGGTTCGGAGCCCAGCGCCTGCACGAGGTCGGCGACGACGATCCCCTCGTCGTCCATCGACACGGGCAGCAGCTCCGCGCCGGCGCGATCGAGCATGTCGAGCAGCGGAGGGAATCCCGGATCCTCGACCACGACCCGATCCCCGAGGTGCACCCGGAGATCGACGATCCGGGCCAGCGCGTCGAGGGCGCCGTCGACGACGGTGAGGCTCTCCGGGGTGAACGGCCAACTGGCGGTGAGGTGCGCCTCGAGCTCGGGGAGCACGGACGGATCGAGGTAGGTGGTGGTCCACTGCTCGGTGCCCTCGGTGACACGCTGGAGGGCATCGCGCAACGAGGGCAGGAGATCCGGGCAGGGGGTGCCGGTCGACAGATCGAGGCCCTGATCGCCAGGACCGGCGCTGATCCCGACGAAGCGGCGAGGGGTGCTGGGCTCGGGGACCTCGCTCACGAACGTCCCCGCACGTCCGCGGGCCTGGACCGCGCCGACGGAGCCGAGCGCCTGCCACGCCTCGCTGATCGTCGAGGGGCTGACCCCGAGGGCCTTGGCCAGCTCACGAACGGTCGGCAGTCGCTCGCCGCTGGTGAGGGCACCGGATCGGATGAGTCGGCTGATGGCGGCAGCGATGCCCGCGGGTGAGGTCGAGTCGACGGCGGCCACGACCCGGTCGAGGGTCGATGCGGGCTCGGGAGGGGCCTCGGCAGGCATGGCGGGACCCGCGCCGTCGCCGGCGGTGCCGGGCGTCATCAGCATCGTCCACCTCCCCAGACCACAGGCTGGAGCCGCTGTGTTTCGTGCGAGAAAATTCGTCGTCACGAAATTGTTGAATCGATGTTGTAACACAAATTTTGTGTCTATGGTTCCCGAATACAAAAGCCCACCCGGGGCAGCGAAGGAGGAACCATGTCGATCGTGCGAGCCGCGCTCGTGCAGACCAACTGGACTGGCGACAAGGAGTCGATGATCCAGGTCCATGAGCAGTACGCCCGTGACGCGGCCGCTCAGGGCACGCAGATCATCTGCTTCCAGGAGCTCTTCTACGGTCCGTACTTCTGCCAGGTGCAGGACAAGAAGTTCTACGAGTACGCCGAGGCCATCCCCGGTCCCATCACCGAGCGCTTCCAGGCCCTGGCCAAGGAGCTGAACATGGTCATGGTGCTGCCCATGTACGAGGAGGACCAGCCCGGCTTCCTGTACAACACCGCAGCCGTGATCGACGCCGACGGCACCTACCTCGGCAAGTACCGCAAGCAGCACATCCCCCACGTCAACGGCTTCTGGGAGAAGTTCTACTTCCGTCCCGGCAACGGCGGCTACCCGGTGTTCGACACCGCCGTCGGCAAGATCGGCGTGTACATCTGCTACGACCGCCACTTCCCCGAGGGCTGGCGTGCCCTGGGCCTCAACGGCGCCCAGATCGTCTTCAACCCCTCGGCGACCTCCCGCGGTCTCTCGCAGTACCTGTGGAGCATCGAGCAGCCCGCTGCCGCCGTGGCCAACGAGTACTTCGTCGGCGCGATCAACCGCGTCGGCATCGAGGACCTCGGCGACGACGACTTCTACGGTCAGTCGTACTTCGTCGACCCCGAGGGCAACTACGTTGGCGACAAGGGCGATCCGAACGAGCCGGAGCTGATCGTCCGCGACCTCGACCTGAGCCTCATCACCGAGGTCCGCAACCGCTGGCAGTTCTACCGGGATCGTCGTCCGGACGCCTACGACGACCTCGTCCGTCCGTAGTCAGAACGCTGTAGTCAGAACGAAGGGAACACAGAAGATGCGCATCCTCGTCAAGAACGGAACCGTGGTCTCCGCCCAGGGCAGCACTCAGGCGGACGTCCTCATCGACGGCGAGACCATCGCCGCCGTACTGGCCCCGGGTGACACCAGCCTGGGCGCGGACCTCGCATCCTCTGTGGACCAGGTCATCGATGCCACCGGGAAGTACGTCGTGCCCGGTGGCATCGATGGCCACACCCACATGGAGATGCCGTTCGGCGGCACTGTCGCCGCGGACACCTTCGAGACCGGTACCCGCGCCGCGGCGTGGGGCGGCACCACCACCATCGTCGACTTCTCCGTGCAGAAGCAGGGTGAGC
>JAUHZW010000177.1 GCA_030425745.1 Actinomycetes bacterium | reverse complement strand
CATAGGCCGCCTCCGCCGCGTCGAGCACCGGCAGCAGCGCCTCGGCGAGACGCCCCGTCGCCCGGTCCGACTCGGCGAGCGCCTGGGTCGCCGCCCGCTTGCGATAGTTGTCGAAGTCGGCCTGGATCCGCTGGGCCATCGCCCGGTACTCGTCGCGTTCGGCCACCAGTTGGTGGACGTCGGCCTCGATCTCGGCCTCGAGACCGTCGGCTGCACCGTCACTGTCGTCGGCGCCGCCCGCCGCCGGCCGGACGAGTTGCTCGGTGATGTAGCCGCGGGTGTCTAGGTGGATGGCGCAGAAGCCGGCCCCGCGCAGGAGCGCCACCTGCGCGTCGGTGGGCACCTGCGGGAGCTGGGAGGCCCAGATCGCGGCGTCGGTGTTCTTGACCGCACCGTAGCTCCAGCCCTTGCCCGGATTGGTGATGGATGACCAGAAGTGGTCATAGTCGTTGACCCCGCCGACGACGCCGAACTCCGGGTAGGCCATGTAGGGGAGTTGAAGCACGCCGCAGTTCTCGGGGATCGCGGCCTGCACCTTCTGCTCGTAGTCGCGGCCGGCTTGGCTGAGTTCGCTGCCCCGGCCCACGGAATCGGAGTAGGGGCCCTTGAAGGGCAGCACGGCGTCGATCGCGGTGAGGGCCAGCACGCCGAGGGCCACCGGGATCGCGATGGCGGCCCGATTGGCGATCTTGGTCCGGGCGAGCATCGTGGCCGCGCCGAGGATGAACAGCAGCAGCAGGATCGAGATGAATCGGTTCCAGCCGCGGATCTGGGCGGTGACTGTGCCGGCGAGCAGGTAGTTCAGGCCCCACGGGATGAAGAACAGCAGGACGACGAGCATCAGGTAGCCGACGAGGCCAGGGGTGAGGCGCGTGTCAGCCGGATCCTGCGGCCGCGGGTTGCGGGCGCGGATGAGCAGCCCGATGAGGAAGACGAGCAGCGCGAGGCTCGTGATCCACGTGCCGTGGTTGGTCATCGCGGTGCTCTCCCCGAAGGGGGCCGCGTTGATCGCCTCGACGACGCTGTCGTTGTAGAAGCCGAGACCTGGGATCTGGCTCTGCGGCAGTGGCAACAGGCTCATCGCGAAGTTGCCGGCGAAGATGACGGACTCGTACGGCAGGCGCTCGCTGAGCTTCGCCAAGGGCGGATCGCCGGCGGTGGTGAGTACTGACGGCAGGAACCCCAGGATCGTCATGACGACGATGCCGGCGAAGGGGATGACGTCGCGCAGCAGATCCTTGATACGCGCGCGGTGGGCGAACCGCCAGATCAGGGCCGCCGCGCCGAGGAGCAGGGTGAAGGCCGCGTAGTAGACGCCCGTCCAGGCGATGACCACGACCATGATCGCGACGACGACCCAGAACCAGACCCGCTGCTTGCGTCTGGGCTGCGTGGCGAGTCGTTGGAACATGCCGCTGCCGACGGCGAGCACGAGTCCCATGCCGATCACGGCGGAGTAGAGGGTCGCGAGGTAGGTGTGGCCGAGGGCGCGGCCCCAGTGAAACGGGATGAACGTGAATGCGACGGCCAGGGCGATGGCGAGGGCGCCCTTCAGGCCGGTCATGCGGATGACGAGGTAGGCCAGCGCGGCGACGAGCGGGAAGCTGATGATGATCAGCAGGTTGATGCCCGTGAACGTTCCACCGGTGAGGGTGTTGACGATCATCGCGAACGTGTTCTCGGTGATGTCGATGCCCGGGAAGTAGTTCAGGTTCATGCCCAGCGGGAAGCCGAACTGATCGGTGGGCACGTAGCGCAGCCAGCCCCAGTCGTAGGCGTTGACGTAGGTGCTGAGCATGTCGCCGCCGCCCCAGCCCTCGTCGAGCTTGTTCAGGATGGGGGCGAAGACAAGCAGGGAGGGCACGAATGCGATGACGGCGCTGAGGCCCGCCTCGAGGGCGGTCTGCTTTGTGGCGCTGCGGGTGGTGCTGGTCGTCACTCGTGGCTCCCGGTGGTGGGGCACCCCGTCATGAGGGGCTCCAGGTCAGTCTGGTCAGGCAAGCGTGCCCCTGCGTGTATTCGAAGGTGCTGGCGGGGTTGGGTTCCCACGTGAAGTCGTAGCACTCCGGGGCGGTGGCGCGGTTCTGTGCCGGGATGCTCTGCCAGAACGCGAGGACTTGGTCCATGGTCGGGGCGTAGAGGGCGAGGGAGGTCGGGCGGATGGTGTCGAGCCGCTGGGCGTCGGCCTCGGTGATGGTCGGCTCGAGGGTCACGCGGTTCTCGCCCCACAGCATCATGCCGGCGACGACGTAGAGCTCACGGTCGCCGTTCACCCAGTCCCCGCCGACCCAGCTGAGGATCTCGTCGTCGCTCGTCGTGTTGGCGAGCAGCCACTCCTGGGTGTTGACCGCGGTGCGGATGCGACTGGAGATCGGGTTGTCGGCGTAGGCCCACGAGTAGGGGCTGAGGTAGTACAGGCCGATGTCGCCGCGGGAGTTGGCGAGCAGTTGGCCGCTGGCGAGCACGAGGGCCAGGCCGGCGATGGCGCCGATGGTGCCCTTGTAACCGGCGAGGAGGAACACCGCCATGGTCGCGATCGCGAGCAGCGCCCCGGTCAGCAGCGTGAGGTTCGGGGCGATGAACCCCGTGACGATCACGAGGACGATGGCGATGGCACCGGCGCCGACCTGCAGCTTCGTCCATCGTCGTTCGGGCATGGCGAGCGTGGTCACCAGCGCGAGGGAGATGAGCGCCGGGGGCCACAGCATCGACTGATACATCGGCGCCTCGAGCGCGATGCCTCCCATGAGGGGGTTGAACACGAGCATGAATGTGACGCTGGTCAGGGAGATGACGAGGGCCCGCTGCGCGGCGACCTCGCTGCGATGCGTGATCCACACGATGACGACGCCGATGAGGATGACGGCCGGGACGATGAGCGAGATGTCCTGCAGCCAGACGAGCTCGCGGCTGGCGAAGTCCGAGAGCCGCGAGCGGGCGTCGGAGTCGATGTAGGCGCCGAACCAGCTCAGGCCCGGGAACATCGCCAGGCCGACGAGCCAGAAGGCGGCGAAGGTCGCGATGGTGGTGGCCGCGGCAAGGACGATGTCCTTGATGTGGATGCGGGAGTGGATCCGGACCGCGAGCCACAGCACGCCGGCGAGGATCGCGCCGGGCGGGTTGACCATGACGAGCCAGCCGAGGAGGACACCGGCCACGGCGGAGGACCACCGTGCCTTCGCCATCGCGCAGGCGAGCACGGCCGCGGTACCGGCGAGTACGGAGCCGGTCAGGTAGCTGTTGCCGAGGTAGCTCAGGACGACGGTGCTGAGGGACACGATCCCGGTGAGGAACCCGGCCGAGGCGACGCCGGTGAACCTCTTCAGGACCAGGTAGGTGCCGGTGACGAGCATGCCGATCAGCAGGATCCGGTAGGCCTCGAACCCGGCCCACGTGCCGAGGACGCTGGTGAGGACGTGCACGGGGGCGATGTAGCCCAGTCGCGTCCAGTAGTAGCTGTCGATCGGGGCGCGATCGGTGATCTCTTCGCCCCACAGGCCCAGGGAGGCGTAGAAGGACGAGTCGGGGGTGTCCAGGCCGGCCCAGCGCTGGGAGATCAGGGCGACGAGGATCGTGATCGCGAGGACCGTCACCGGCTCGCGGACGCGATTCCAGGCGGCCGTCACGGGCTCGAGACTACTGCGGGCTCACCGGACTGAGGAGCGTCGAGCGTTCCCTCGAGTCACGGGTGGCTGACGTCCAGTTCGACTGCATCAAGGGGGATGCCCTGTCCCGTCATCGTCTCGATGAAGTCTCGTGCCTGCCTTCGTGCGTCCCGAAGGTCCCTGACTTGCGTCACGCCCGTCCCCTCGACGTGTAACTCCCAGCCGTCAGCCCAGGGTCGGGCCGTGGTGCGGTATTTCGACTGGTCGTCCATGTAGGCAGAGTAGGCAGGCGGCAACATGCAGCTGCTGTCAAGGCTGGCTGGATAGTTGACCGAACGGGGCTTCGGTCACCGGATGAGGCGGTTCAGGAGGCGAAGAACCGCTCGAAGGCCTCTCTCGCCAACTGCGACACGGTCGTGCCTCGTACCTTGGCCTCTGCCTCCGCGCGGGCCTTCAACTCCGGGGTCACCCGGAAGGTGACCTGGGGGGAGTGCCGGGCCTTGCCGGTGAGGGAGGGACGCCCGGCGCGTTGGTCGAGGTACTCGTGCGCGGCATCGACAACCTCGTCGACGTAGGTCTGGTCGATGCGGCGCCCATCGCTGTCGAGAACGACCTCGGTCTCCAGATCGATGTCCGGACCCGTGATGACGTAGCGGTTCTTCTTCGTCATGGTCGCTCCCTTCGGTAGTGCGTGGGCATGGCGTGGATCACCAGAAGTTGGCCGGGCAGGACCACGGCAACGATCTCGAGTTCCATGCCCCGGTCGTCGATCCCGATGAAGAGGATCTTCGGGTCTGTGCCGGGGTGCTCGATGGTCACGGAGTTGGTCTGGTTCGCCAGCGCCTGAGAGATGCGAGCCTTGGTGAGCAGGTGCTTCCGTGCGCTGCCAGTGATGCGAACGATGAAGTTGTCGTCAAAATTGTGCATTACGTAACTCCATTGATCAAGGGCAA
>JAUHZW010000176.1 GCA_030425745.1 Actinomycetes bacterium | reverse complement strand
GCATCGTGGACTGGCACCGCCGACTAGTCGGCTGACGCATGCGGGAGGGGCCCGGACCGACGGCCCCGACCCGGTCCATTTCTGCGCTTTCCCCCAGATCCCGGTGGGGTTCTTCAGATTTGGACCGGTTCCCGGTCCAAATCTGAAGAACCCCACCGGGAGGGGCAGGATTCTCGGAATATGAACCAGGAGGTCCCGGCCCTCCCGGCGTGCGGCGGGTCAGTGGCCCTGCCTGTCGGCGTGCAGCGGGTCAGCGAACCCGGCCGCCACGCCCTCCGCGGCCCTGCTGGCGGCGGTCCTGCGTGGTGCCCGCCTGGGTTGCCGTATCGCGCGTGCCGGCTGCCGCGACGGTGGCCTCCGCAGGTGCCGGAGCTGACTGCAGGCGGGTGCCCTGTGCCGTGACGGGGGTGTCGTTCCCGGACGAGGCTGCTCCGCCCGAAGACCTGCGCGACCCGCCCTTGGCGGCCTGGATCGCGTCCGCCTCATCCGGGGAGAGCGTGCCCGCGGCCACCAGATCGATGAGGGCCTGAGCAGTGGCTTCGCGGCAGTTCATCCCGGAGTCCTTGAGTTCGTTCTTCTCGGCGGTGAAGGCGTCGAGCTGGGTCTGGGTGATCACCCCGCTGGTGACGAGGCCGTTCAGCGCCTGTCGGCTGCCGGCGTCGGCCTGGGCGGCTCCGGCTGAGGCGATCACCATGGCGGCGGTGGCGGCGGCGATCCCGAGTCCTGTGGTCATGCGGCGAATGTTCATGGTCCCCTCCTTGGGTCGGCAGCCACCCCGTGTGGCTGGTTCCGTGGTGAGGAGACTGTCGATCGTTCCGCAGAGAAGCCGCAGAGTCGTCTGGGAGTTCCCTGGGAATGCAGAGCGGTCCCAGCGACACGTTGGATGACGGCGCGGGGCTAGTCCGACGGGACGGGGCAGGCCTGCGGGATCCCGGGCACAGTGTCACCGGCCTGCTCGACGATCGCCAGATAGTCCGCGAGGCTCGGGTCTCCCTTGAACAGCGGAGCGACGGACTGCATGTCCGCGGTGCAACCCACCTGCGGCGCTGAGCAGCTGTCGACGTACTTCATCCAGGTGACGGACTCATCGTCACTGACGGGGCAGGTGCAGGTGGCGGTGCCGTCGCCGTTCGGCGTGCAGAGGGCGCCGTAGCAGTCCGCCCATTGGCCGGTGTTGCAGGTCACGGAGCGGGCGTCGGCGACGTTGACGGTGGTGAAGGTCGACACGACGGTTCCGCGGGCCGCGAGCGTCTCCAGTGCGGTCTTCGGAATCGGGCTGAGCGTCCACTGGTCGGTCTCGAGGTCGCACGTGCACTGGGCGGTGCCATCGGGACCGGGAGCCCCGCACGTCGCCTTGTTGCAGATCGCGAAGTCGCCCTTGAACACGTAGCCGCCGCTGGTGACGATCGAGCCGTCGGAGAAGGTCGAGAACTCAGGCGGTGCGCTCGCCGTGGCGGTCGGGCTTGCGGAGGCGTCCTCCGCAGCGGACTCATCGGTCGATGAGCAGGCCGAGAGCGCGAGGACGGTGACGGTCAGGGCGATGGCGATCCTCTTCACGCGGCCTGAGTCTGGCACAGCACCTTCGCGCGGGCTGCTCAGAGCCTGTGCTGCTCAGAGCCTGCGCTGCCCTGAGCCTGAGCCGCCCTGTGCACGAGCGGATCCTCCGGGTCGAGGCACACCCGTAGTCTGTGCCCATGGCTGGCCGCATCCGAGACGATGACATCGCCCTCGTCCGCGAGCGTGCCCGCATCGATGACGTCGTCCGCGAATACGTGACCCTCAAGTCCGCCGGGGGAGGCTCGCTGAAGGGCCTGTGTCCCTTCCACGACGAGCGGTCGCCCAGCTTCCACGTCACCCCCAGCAAGGGCATGTGGTACTGCTTCGGCTGCGGTGAGGGCGGTGATGTCTACGGCTTCGTGCAGAAGATCGATCACCTCTCCTTCGCCGAGGTCGTCGAGAAGCTCGCGGACCGCACCGGCGTCGAGCTGCGATACGTCGAGGGCGGTGCGGCGGTCAATCGCCAGCAGGGCCAGCGCACCCGGTTGGTGGAGGCCCACAAGGTCGCAGCGGCCTTCTACGTCGAGCAGCTCTCCAAGCCGGATGCCCAGAAGGGCCGTGACTTCCTCAAGGAGCGCGGGTTCGATGCGGAAGCGGCACAGCACTTCGGGGTGGGCTTCGCGCCCAAGGGCTGGGACGCGCTGACCACGCACCTGCGCCAGAAGGGCTTCACCGACGCCGAACTGCTCGCGGGCGGTCTCGTGAGTCAGGGCAACCGCGGCCCGTACGACCGATTCCGCGGCCGTCTGGTGTGGCCGATCCGGGATCTCGGTGGAGATGTCATCGGCTTCGGTGCGCGCAAGCTGTTCGACGATGACGAGGGGCCGAAGTACCTCAACACCCCGGAGACCCCGATCTACAAGAAGAGTCAGGTGCTCTACGGCATCGATCTGGCCCGCCGCGAGATCTCCAAGGGCCAGCAGGCCGTCATCGTCGAGGGCTACACCGATGTCATGGCCTGCCACCTCGCCGGGATCACCACAGCCGTGGCCACCTGCGGCACAGCGTTCGGACCTGAGCACATCAAGGTTCTGCGTCGCCTCCTCATGGACGATGCCCAGATGCGCGGCAGTGTCGTGTTCACGTTCGACGGTGATGCCGCCGGCCAGAAGGCCGCTCTGCGCGCCTTCGAACAGGATCAGAGCTTCGTCACGCAGACTTTCGTCGCCGTCGAGCCGACCGGCCTCGATCCCTGTGACCTTCGGCTTCAGCAGGGCGATGAGGCTGTGCGAGCCCTCGTCGACCGACGGGTTCCGCTCTTTGAGTTCGCGATCAGATCCACTCTCGGGGCCTATGACCTCGAGACCGCGGAGGGTCGCATCGGCGCCCTCCGCGACGCGGCCCCGATCGTCGCGAAGATCCGAGACACGGCTCTGCGGCCCGAGTATGCGCGCCGCCTCGCCGGCTGGCTCGGAGTGGATGTCGCCACGGTCACCAAGGCCGTTCAGGAGGCCCAGCGCTCTGGACGCCAGCCGGCGCCGAACCGCCGCGAGCCGGAACGCACAGAGGAGCCGCCGCCTCCGCCGATGCCGCGAGCCCAGGCCGGCGTCCGGCGCGACCCGGTGCTCGTCGTGGAGCGCGAGGCCCTGAAGTGCGCGCTGCAGGAGCCCGCCCACATCGCCGACTGGTACGAGGCGGTCGAGGAGACGGCCTTCACCCACTCGGCCGCCCGACGCGTGCATATGGCGATCGCCGGTGCCGGTTTCCCCTCCACCGACGTCACCGGGCTCGCGTGGATCGATGCGGTGCTCGATGCGTGTGAGGACGATGAGGTCCGTCGGCTGGTGCGCGAGCTGGCGGTGGAGCCGCTGCCGGCGGATGAGGGCAAGGACGATGCCTACGCCATCGCCGTGGTGTCGCGCCTCCTTGAACTGGATGCCTCCCGGCGCATCCAGGACCTGCGGGGTCGCCTGCAGCGCATCGATGCGGGGGAGCAGCCGGACGAGTACCAGCGCACCTTCGCCGATCTCCTCGCGCTTGAGGACTACCGCCGTTCCCTGCGGGTGGAGTCCTCGGGAGGCGGTGACTGATGGGGCTGATTCCCAAGCGTGCCCCCAAGACGCCCGGCGATCTGCGCGAACGGCTGAGCATCCCCGCTGGCGAGAAGGTCCTCGCCTGGGGCTCCGGCCCGATGACCCGACCGGGGGAGTCCGAGCTGGCCCGTGGGTATCTGGCAGCCACGGATCAGGCGTTCTATGTCGAGGGCATCGGTCTGCGGGTGGCGTGGGACCGCATCAGCAGGGCGTCCTGGGAGGAGCCGCTGCTCGAGGTCGAGCTCGAGGATGAGACCGGCCGGGTGTCCGATCGGCTCCGGCTCGATGTCGATCAGTCCCATGATCTGCCCGCCGCCGTCCACGACCGAGTGACCGCGAGCGTGGTGATCAGCGAGATGGTCGATCTGGGTGACGGAGTCACCGCACGCATGGCGGCGCGGCGGCCGAATGACCACGCGGACATCCGCTGGACGGTCGTCTTCGAGGCCGGAGTCGACCCGTCCGACCCGGACCTGCAGGCGCGGGCCCGGGCTGCGCTGGCCGAGCTCCGCAACGCGCTCGGCATCTGACTCCCCGCGTCGGTCGCCCACGTCGCCCTTTGCTAGTCTCTGCGGGCTGGTGAGCAATCCCCCATAGCTCAATTGGCAGAGCATTCGACTGTTAATCGAAGGGTTATTGGTTCGAGTCCAATTGGGGGAGCCACTCTGCGAAAGCCCCTGCTGAGGCAGGGGCTTTCGCATGGGTCGTGTCGGAGACGCAGCCCTACTCCTCGACCCGGATCACCAGCATCATGCCGCCGTCCTCGTGGTCGAGGATGTGGCAGTGCAGCACGGTGGTGCCGCCGAAGTCCTCGTAGGACACACGGATGGTCTGCTGCTCACCCGGTTGAACCGTCACAACGTCCTGCCAGCCGGCCTCGCCGTCGACCTGGAAGGGCCAGGCGTGCAGGTGGATCGGGTGCACCATGGGGGTGTTGTTGGTGATGACCCATTCCTCGACCGTGCCCAGTTTGGCCGTCATGTTG
>JAUHZW010000175.1 GCA_030425745.1 Actinomycetes bacterium | reverse complement strand
CAGGACGGTCTCGACAGGGATGCCCATGGACCGCAACTCGTCCTTGTCTCGTTCGAACATCCGCTCGAACGCAGGATCAGAGGGCGCCTCCGAATAGCCGGGCACCTGGTCGCGGATCACGGCCCGGGGCACGGCGTGCGTCGTCGCCATGAGCGCGAACACCAGGTTGAGCAGGCGCTCGGCTCGATCGACGCGCTCGGTCATGGGAGACCTAGCCGACGTTGACCAGGTCGATGACGAAGACGAGGGTGCGCCCACCGAGACGATGCATCGCGGGGTCCTCGCCGTAGGCCAGAGCCGGCGGGATGACCAGCTGGCGGCGGCCGCCGACCTTCATGCCGGGGATGCCCTCCTGCCAGCCTGGGATGAGGCCGTCCAGCGGGAAGCTGATGGTGCTGCCTCGGTCCCAGGAGGCGTCGAACTGCTCACCCGTCTCGAAGTCCACGCCGACGTAGTGCACCTCGACGTGGCCACCCGGCACGGCTTCGGCACCGTCGCCCTCGACGATGTCGGTGATGACGAGTTCGGTGGGCGCGGGGCCCTCGATGAAATCGATCTCGGGCTTGGTGTTCATGACTCTCCTGATTCGTCGTGCACTCGGTCGGGGTGATCGTGCTCGGATCGTGGGCTGATGGTCAGCCAGGACAACGTCAGGCGACATCCAGCAGCTGGATGACGAAGGCAAGGGTCTCGTTCGGGGCGATGCCGGGAGCCCCGGATTCCCCATAGCCCAGCGGGCCGGGGATCACGAGGAGCCGCTCTCCACCGACCTTCATGCCGGGGATGCCCTCCTGCCAGCCTGGGATGAGGCCGTCCAGCGGGAAGGAGATCGGCTCGCCGCGGGACCAGGAGGAATCGAACACGGCCAGCCCATCGAGACCGGCCCCGCAGTAGTTCACCGTCACGGTGTCGCCAGGCTGCACCTCGGCACCGTCGCCCTCGACGAGATCGGCGATGCCGAGCTCCTCGGCTGCGAGGTTCTCCGTGGCGATCGACAGCGTGGGCACGCCGCTGGCATCGAAGGACGCAGAGACATCCCCGATGGTGGTCGCTCCGGCGGGAGGCGCTTCTGCCGGAGTCACGTCGAGGGTCGTGCAGTTGAGATCGACGTAGGGCGCATCCGCAGTCGCCATCGCCTCGCCCGCGGCATCGTCCTCGACCGCCACCGGCGGCTCCTCGACGGTGACACGATCATCCGTCTGAGGACCGCAGGCCGCCAGCGCGAGCACGGCGGAAAGAGCGAGCACGGGCAGTGCGAGAACACGTCGAGAGGTCATGCAGCGAGCCTAACCGGGCACCGGTCACATGCTCGCCATCAGCCTCTCGACACGCTCGTCGGTGGCGGCGAACGGGTCCTTGCACAGGACCGTCCGCTGGGCCTGGTCGTTCAGCTTCAGGTGCACCCAGTCGACGGTGAAGTCGCGATGCCGTTCCTGAGCCCGGCGGACGAAGTCGCCACGGAGCTTGGCCCGAGTGGTCTGCGGAGGCTCCGTGGTGGCTTCGTCGATGGCCTCATCGGACACGACGCGTTCGACCAGTCCGCCTCGCTCGAGCAGTGCATACAGGCCCCGGGAGCGATCGATGTCGTGGTAGGCGAGGTCGAGTTGACCGATCCTCGGCGACTCCCAGGTGAGATCGTGCTTGGCCATGTACCGCTCGAGCAGGCGTCGCTTGATCGCCCAGTCGATCTCACGGTCGATCGATGACGCGTCCTCCTCCTCCACAGCCCTGAGCGTGCGCTCCCACAGGTCGATCACCCGGCGCACCGTGCCGGAAGGCTCGTCCACGAGCCCTCGTCGCTCCGCGAAGTCCCGAGCCTTGTCGAAGTACTCCCACTGCATGGCGAGGGCCGACAGCTCACGACCCGTGGTGAGTCGGACCTCGCGCTTGCCCGTGATGTCGTGGCTCATCTCCCGGATCGCCCGGATCGGGTTCTCCAGCGACATGTCGCGCATGACCACGCCCGCCTCCAGCATGCGCAGAACGAGGTCGGCAGACCCGACCTTGAGCAGGGTCGTCGTCTCGCTCATGTTGCTGTCGCCCACGATGACGTGCAGCCGCCGGTAGCGGTCGGCATCGGCATGGGGCTCATCCCGCGTGTTGATGATGGGACGAGAACGGGTGGTGGCGCTGGATACTCCCTCCCACATGTGGTCGGCCCGCTGGCTGAGGCAGTAGACCGCCCCCTTGGGCGTCTGCAGCACCTTGCCAGCGCCGGCGATGAGCTGCCGCGAGATGAGGAAGGGGATGAAGCGCTCAGCCAGCTGAGCGAAGTCGCCTCGGCGCTCGACCAGGAAGTTCTCGTGACATCCGTATGAGTTGCCGGCTGAGTCGGTGTTGTTCTTGAACAGATAGATGTCTCCCGCGATGCCCTCGTCCTGCAGGCGCTGCTGCGCGTCGGTCACAAGGTCCGCGAGGATCCGTTCCCCTGCTCGATCGTGCGCCACCAGCTGGGGCACGGAGTCGCACTCGGCGGTGGCGTACTCGGGGTGGCTGCCGACGTCGAGGTAGAGACGCGATCCGTTGGTGAGGAAGACATTGCTGCTGCGACCCCAGGACACCACCCGGCGGAAGAGGTATCGGGCCACCTCGTCCGGACTCAGCCGCCGTTGACCGTTGAACACGCAGGTGACCCCGTATTCGGTCTCGAGCCCGAAGATGCGGCGGTCCATGGCCTCACGCTACGGCCTGCGGACGCCGCGCGCTGTACCGGCGGTCTCAGCCGCTCAGGATGTCGGACAGGACGTCGCTGTCCAGCCGCACGAAGCAGCGTCGCGGCCGTTGGCGCTCCAGCACGGCCACCTCGAGGTCGGAGGCCCCCAGAGCCCGCGGGCTCTCGTCACCGTGCGCTGAGAGCACATCGACTGCGAGCCGGATGGCCTCCTCACGGGGCATGTCCGTGCGCCACCCCTGCGCCAGTGCAGCATTGATCGCCTCAGCGGAACCGCCCATGGCGACATGCCCCTGCTCATCGCTGACCGAGCCGTCGAACATCAGCCGGTAGATCTGGTCGTCTGATGAAGCCGGGCCGACCTCCGCGACGATCAGCTCGACCTCATAGGGCTTGGCGGTCTCGGTGAAGATCGTGCCGAGCGTCTGCGCATAGGCGTTGGCCAGACTGCGGCCTGTCACATCGGTTCGGTCGTAGGAGTAGCCGCGCAGATCGGCCAGGCGCACCCCGGCGACCCGGAGGCTCTCGAACTCGTTGTACTTGCCGACCGCCGCAAAGCCGATGCGATCGTAGAGCTCGCTGATCTTGTGCAGTGCACGCGAGGGGTTCTCTGCGACGAAGGCGATCCCGCCCTCGTACTGGACGACCACGACGCTGCGACCGCGGGCGATGCCCTTGCGGGCGAAATCGGCCTTGTCCCGCATGAGCTGCTCGGGCGAGACGTAGAAGGGCACGCTCACGACGTTCCCCCGTCCTGACGGGTACGACGATCAGCGACGATGCGCTCCACGTCCGGCCCCACCTCATCCTCGGTCAGGATCCTGGCACCCTGCGAGTCGGCCACGGCCACCACCGGGTAGATGCCCCGGGCCAGATCGGGGCCGCCCGTCGCACTGTCATCGTCGGCAGCGTCGTAGAGGGCCTCCAGCGCGACGCGCACGGCGTCCGATGTGCTCGCATCAGCGCGGTAGAGCTTCTTCATCGAGCCACGAGCGAAAGCGGAGCCCGATCCGACCGCGTGGAAGTCGTGTTCCTCATACCGACCACCGGTGACGTCGTACGAGAAGATGCGCCCGGTCCGCCGGGCGGTGTCGTAGCCCGCGAGGAGGGGCACCACGGCCAGGCCCTGCATCGCGAGCCCGAGCTGACCTCGCAGCATGCTCGCGAGGCGGTTGGCCTTGCCGTCGAGGGACAGCGGGACGCCCTCGATCTTCTCGTAGTGCTCGAGCTCGACCTGGAACAGGCGAACCAGCTCGACGGCGAGGCCCGCGGTGCCGGCGATGCCGATGACGCTGAACTCATCAGCCGCGAACACCTTCTCGATGTCGTGCTGCGCGATGACATTGCCCATGGTGGCCCGGCGATCACCCGCCATGACGACGCCGTCGGCCGTGCGCAGCGCGACGATCGTGGTGCCGTGAGGGGCGGTGGCCCCCTGCGCGGTCGAGGCGGCCGGGAGGCGGTCGGGGTGGAGCGTGGCCAGGAACTCGGCGAACGACGCGGATCCGGTGAGGCCGAAGGCCCGGGGCAGCCCCGACGGTGACGTCACTGGCCGCCCTTCTGAACGAACGACTTCACGAAGTCCTCGGCGTTCTCCTCGAGCACCTCATCGATCTCGTCGAGGATCGAGTCGACGTCGGCGTCAAGGGCGGAATCGCTCCCCTGGGGGACCTCCTGCTCGTCGACGACGGGCTCCTCACGCTCCCGACGACGCGACTCGGCTGTCTCACGCTGTGCCATGCCCACAGGCTACCGTGATTCGCGCAACAGGCCATCGACCAAGGCGGAGGCGTCCTCCGCCTGATCGAGGAGATCGCCCACGGCCTCCTGCGTTCCGCGCAGCGGTTCCAGGATCGGAACACGCAGAAGGGAATCCCGACCGGGCAGATCGAACACGACCGAGTCCCACGACGCCGCC
>JAUHZW010000174.1 GCA_030425745.1 Actinomycetes bacterium | reverse complement strand
ACCGTCAAGGGCCTGGTCTCCAGCGGTCACGACGAGCGGCTGCGGCAGGCGATCATGGACGTCATGCACGCCGACGTGCAGGTCAGCGTGATCCTGGCTCCCGACAAGGCCGTACCCGTCTCGGCCACCGAGTCGTCGGCTGCTGCTCCTGCGGCGCCGGAGCCGTCCGCGGCGCAGGAGCAGGCGGCTGCGCCCGCTGCGCCTGCTGTTTCTGCCGAGCCCGACGCCCCGAGCATGGACGACGCCGACATGGATGACTTCTCGGGCATCGACCTGGCGATCCGTGAGTTCGGTGCCACCCAGATCGGGGAGATCGAGCACTGATGACGGATCGAGCACTGACGACGGATCGAGCACTGATGAGCAGGGGTCGTCGCATCCATGTATGAGGGAATCGTCCAGGACCTGATCGACGAACTCGGCCGGCTGCCTGGGGTGGGGCCCAAGAGCGCCCAGCGCATCGCCTTCCACATCCTCGCGGCCGAGCCTGCCGATGTGAACCGCCTCGCAGCGATCCTGCGCGAGGTCAAGGAGAAGGTCCGCTTCTGCTCCATCTGCGGCAACGTCGCGGAGGAGGAGCAGTGCCGGATCTGTCTCGACCAGCGCCGCGATCCGTCCGTCCTGTGTGTGGTCGAGGAGCCCAAGGACGTCCTCGCCATCGAGAAGACGCGGGAGTTCCGCGGCCGCTATCACGTGCTCGGCGGTGCGATCTCTCCGATCGACGGCGTCGGGCCGGACGACCTCCGCATCCGCGAGCTGCTGGCGAGATTGGCCGACGGCACGATCACGGAGGTCATCCTCGCCACCGATCCGAACCTCGAAGGAGAGGCCACGGCCACGTACCTCGCCCGGATGATCTCTCCGATGGAGATCGCGGTCTCGCGGTTGGCCAGCGGCCTGCCCGTCGGCGGCGATCTGGAGTACGCCGATGAGGTCACGCTCGGGCGAGCCTTTGAGGGCCGGCGTCGAGTGTGAGAGGTATGCCTGATCCGGCATGAATCTATGCCTGATCCGGCATAGTCATCCAGATGAGCCAGGCCGCCGACCTCCTGAGAGAGGCGCGTAGCCGCGCCCGTCTCTCGCAGGCCGAGGTCGCCCGCCGATCGGGAACCTCCCAGGCTGCCGTCGCGCGTTACGAAGCCGGGCAGGTCTCCCCGGCGGCCTCAACGCTCGAACGGATGCTCGAGGCCTGCGGCTACCGCCTCGGTCTGCGTCCGGCGGACCCGGAGCCCTTCCTCGTCGATCTCATCATGGGATTCCGTCCGGAGATCATGGAGCGGGCGGAAGTGCACGGCGTCACGAACCTGAGGATTGTCGGCGCTGCGACACGTGGTGAGGTCGACACAGGCTCCCATCCCGTCGAGCTCCTCGCGGACTTCGATGCCGACCGCGGCATCGGGTCGCTGAGTGACCTCGCCGAAGATCTGACCGTCATCATCGGGCGCCAGGTGGCGGTGGCCTGGCAGGGTCCTCGCCCGCCCGTGGAGGGCGGGACGACCCATGCCGACGGGATCCCGCTGTGACCGGGTGGACCACCGCGGTTCAGCCGTGGCAAGCCGTACCGAGGGGCGCGGATAGACTTCGCCGTTGTGTCCCTGATTGTTCAGAAGTACGGCGGCTCCAGCGTCGCTGACGCCGAGAGCGTCAAGCGCGTGGCCCGGCGCATCGTCGATACCAAGAAGGCCGGCCATCAGGTCGTCGTCGTCGTGTCAGCGATGGGTGACACCACCGATGAGCTCCTCGACCTCGCCGAACAGGTCTCCCCGCTGCCCCCGGCCCGCGAACTGGACATGCTGCTCACCGCGGGGGAGCGCATCTCCATGGCGGTCCTCGCGATGGCGATCCATGACCTCGGCGCCGAGGCCCGCTCGTACACCGGTTCACAGGCCGGCCTCATCACGGATTCCGCCCACGGTGCCGCGCGCATCATCGACGTCACCCCGGGGCGCATCCAGGAGGCTCTGGACTCCGGAGCCATCCCGATCGTCGCCGGCTTCCAGGGTGTGGCCCAGGACACCAAGGACATCACCACCCTCGGCCGCGGCGGCTCCGACACGACGGCCGTCGCCCTCGCTGCCGCGCTCGACGCCGAGGTGTGCGAGATCTACACCGACGTCGACGGCGTCTTCAGCGCCGACCCCCGCGTCGTGCCCGCTGCCCGTCAGGTTCCGCAGATCACCTACGAGGAGATGCTGGAACTCGCCGCGGTCGGCGCGAAGGTGCTGCACCTGCGCTGCGTGGAGTACGCACGGCGGTTCGACCTGCCGATCCACGTGCGCTCATCGTTCTCCGACCGCACCGGCACGCTGGTGCTCTCACCTGAAGCCATTCAAGCCGCCATCGCGGAAGGAACTGCCATGGAACAGCCGATCATCTCCGGGGTTGCCGCGGACGTGAACGACGCCAAGATCACGGTCGTCTCCGTGCCCGATCAGCCCGGCCGCGCCTCCTCGATCTTCCGCACCCTCGCTGACGCGAACATCAACCTCGACATGATCGTGCAGAACGTGTCCCTCGCTTCGACCGGTCGCACCGACGTCACCTTCACCTGCCCGCAGGGCTCGACCGCCGCGGCCATGCAGGCGCTCGATGCCAAGCGTGACCAGATCGGCTTCGAGGACCTCCTGGTCGACGATCAGGTCGCCAAGGTCTCCCTCGTCGGCGCCGGCATGCGCTCGCACCCGGGCGTCTCCGCCACCTTCTTCGATGCGCTCGCCGAGGCCGGCATCAACGTCGAGATGATCTCCACCTCCGAGATCCGCATCTCGGTCGTCACCCGTGTCGACGACGCGAAGAAGGCGGTGCAGGCCCTGCACACCGCCTTCGGCCTGGACGCCGACGGCGAGGCCGTCGTCTACGCCGGGACCGGCCGATGAGCCCGGTGGTCGGCGTCGTCGGCGCCACCGGCCAGGTCGGTGCCGTCATGCGTCGCCTGCTCGATGAACGTGACCTTCCGATGGACCGCGTGCGGTTCTTCGCCTCTGCCCGTTCCGCGGGCACCACGCTGCCGTTCCGCGGCGAGGAGATCGTGGTCGAGGATGCCGCCACGGCCGATGTCTCCGACCTGGACATCGCCCTGTTCTCCGCCGGCGGTGCCACCTCGAAGGCGCAGGCTCCGCGGTACGCCGAGGCCGGTGCCGTCGTCATCGACAACTCATCCGCCTGGCGTATGGACCCGGATGTCCCGCTGATCGTCAGCGAGGTCAATCCGCACGCGATCGATGAGATGCGCAAGGGCATCATCGCCAATCCCAACTGCACCACGATGGCCGCGATGCCGGTGCTCAAGCCGCTGCACGCGGCCGCGGGGCTGCGTCGGCTCGTCGTCAGCACGTTCCAGGCGGTCAGCGGCAGTGGTCTGGCTGGCGTGGAGGAACTCGACACCCAGATCCGTGCCGCGGTGACGCAGGACATCGCCGCGCTCACCCACGACGGCTCGGCGGTGGAGTTGCCGGCCCCGGTGAAGTACGTCGCTCCGATCGCGTTCAACGTGGTCGCCATGGCCGGCAGCGTCGTCGACGACGGCTCCTTCGAGACCGATGAGGAGCAGAAGCTCCGCAACGAGAGCCGCAAGATCCTCGAGATCCCCGACCTCCTGGTCTCCGGCACCTGCGTGCGAGTGCCGGTGTTCTCCGGGCACTCACTGTCGATCAACGCCGAGTTCGAGCAGGACATCACACCGGAGCAGGCGACGGCGATCCTTGCTGACGCCGCCGGGGTGGAGTTGTCCGATGTGCCGACCCCGCTACAGGCGGCTGGTGCGGATCCGTCCTTCGTGGGTCGCATCCGTCAGGACCAGTCGACCGAGGGCAATCGCGGCCTGGTGCTGTTCGTCAGCAACGACAACCTGCGCAAGGGGGCGGCACTGAACGCCGTTCAGATCGCTGAACTCATCGCGGCGCGATAGTCGCGCGGCTCTCGTTCAGGCCTGTCGTTCCAGCACGCTCACGCAGAAGTCGATCGACTCGTCATCCAGCGCAGACTCGTTTCCCGGCCAGGGCTTCAGATCCCAGGTGGCGAAGCGCTGACGCAGGCGAAGACCAGCGTCGGTGACCGCGTGATCGAACGTCACGAGGTCACACATCTCCAAGTGGAACCCGGTGACGAGGAAGCCCGAGTCGGTCAGGTGGGCGAAGACCTGCTGCAGGACGTCGGCCTCCGTCTCGGCCGCCACGAAGGACATGACGTTTCCCGCCAAGACAGCGGCGTCGAACGGCTCCGTGATCCCGTCCTCGCTGAGGTTCAGAGTCGCCAGATCCGCGACGATCCACTGCGGGCCAGGATTGTCGATGCGGGCGGCCTCGATGAGCACCGGATCGGCATCGACACCGACCACCGTGTGGCCGCGACGGTGGAGCGCCCCGCCGGTGCGTCCCTGACCGCAGCCGCCGTCCAGCACACGGGAATGACGGGGCAGCATGGCGTCGAGCAGGCGAGCCTCACCCTCGAGGTCGGCTCCCTCCTCGACCAGACCGCGGAAGTGCTCGACGTACCACTCGGAACGGCCCTCCTCGGTCTCCGTCTCCCAGCGGGTGGGTCGGTTCATGGCAGCTCCGGGCGCGCGTAGTCGAGCTCGGCGTAGTCGCGGGAGTAGATCTC
>JAUHZW010000173.1 GCA_030425745.1 Actinomycetes bacterium | reverse complement strand
GCAGGCGGGCAGTTCTCTCGATCCGCCACGGTGGATCGAATCAGATCATCTGGGTCCCGGGCCAGGATCGCCACGATGTCGTCGGTCAATGACGGGTTTCGAGCCAGAGCCGAACGCACCCACAGCCCCTCATCGCGCGCCAGTGCTCTCTGGGCCTCCACGGGAAGCGAGGAGTTGCCCGCGAGACTGCGGCGGACGTCAGGCGATGGGTCTGAGGCGAAGACCACCAGAGTCTCGGCAGGCATGTCGCTACGGCTGGCGATGGCCGCGCGGGTCGCTGGCGCAGGTTCATCGACCAGATGCAGCAGGGCACTGGGAGGCGTCGCGGCATTGGACGCGACCGCCGCGCTGCTGCGACGCTCACCGGCATAGCGCTCCAGCACGGCCACGGGAGTGTTCTCGTGGCCGGCGACTGCAGCCCTCACCTCGATAGACGGATCGTCAGCCAGTGCCGCCAGCATCTCGGGGGAGGTCTCCGGCCGGACCACGATGTGCCAGCGGACGATCTCGTCGGTGTCCGTGACGAGATCGCCCAGCAGGTCGGGTGGCAGATCACTTCGTGCGGCAACGGCACGGCGGACGAACGCCGAGGGGTGTCGCGCAAGGTCGTACAGCTGCTGGTGTGACGTGGCGTCATCGCGAGCCATCACGACCGCCGAACAGAAGTCATCGGTCGGCGCGTTGCCCGTGGGTTCCCACCAGGACGCCTTGAGCGTGCGCAGGCCACGGCGTGACATGGCCTCGAGGAGCGCATCGTCGAAGTCGATGGGCTCGCCGCGCAGGAAGTCAGCGGCCTCCTCGCCACCGGCCTCCGCGGATTGGATGATCCACGACAGGCCACGGGCGTAGTAATCCTCGCGATCGGCTTCCCAGTTGTCTGCTGCAACGGCCTCCTGCACACGCATCATGTGGGAATGGACCATGAGGTCAGGCTTGCCCCACATGCCCGAGATCAGTTCGGCAAGGTCGGCCTCGGGAATCTCTCGCGCCAGCCTCTGGCCGAGATCCCCGCTGAAGGCACCGAGGGCGAGTGGGCGCATGGTGTCGTCCATCGCCTGAGGGGTGGCGACCCAGACCACCACGACGTATTCCCCCGGCACGACGTTCAGGTCCACGACCAGATCCCCACCGTCGTATGAGACCGACGAGTCCGAGAAGTACAACTCCCCGTCCGAGTGGATCCTCCCCAGGACCATCGGGGCACCGCGGGACAGGATCGTCCAGAGATCCCCGGCATATCCCGCACGGGGCATGCCGGTGAAGGCATCTTGGAACAGAGCAACGCCAGCAATGCAACGCGGCTCGTCGCTCCTGTCCAGCAGGGCCAGCACCGGATACACCCCGTCACCCATGCCCGCAGCGACCTCGTTGAAATTGTCGAGCGTTCGGGCGCATGTGCCGCAGCCGGCGTAGGGGCTCTGGTAGTAGCACGCACCGTCGCAGTCACCGAACAGCCGTGAGGAGACCGAGGCGTGGCCGCCCTCGACATTGAACATCCCCTGCACTACGTAGTAGGACAGCAGTTCCTGCCAAATGTCAGGATCGACGGACGAGCGCGCCTCCAAGAACCACGAGCGCATCGGCTCGTCCTGATCTCGGCTCTCAAAGATGCTCAGAGCTGCTTTGGCCCGGTGCCAGTAGCCCGATCCCTCATCCAAGACTTGCAGCGCTCGATCCAGTCGTCTGCGGATCTCGTCCGACTCATCACCCCCGTCAATGGCCCGCTCCGCCGATACGAGAAGGGCGGTCTTCTCCTCGAGTTGCACTGCGATCGCCGCGTAGCCATCACCGTTGCGCCGAAGAGCCTCGTCGTCGGCATGCGTCAGCATCTCGGCCAGGTTCCAAGTGGCCGTGGCCACCACATCCCGGTAGGGCACCTCCATGGTGGAGCAGAGGAGCGAGATCCCCTCCACCCAGTCGGGCGATCCTTGCGGACGTTCCGTCAGAAAGACCCCGAGCTCACCCATCGCGAACGCAGCGTCCGGTTCGCTGCCCGATCGCATGAGAGCGCGGAACTCCGGTTCAGCCGCATCGAAGTCACCGCTCAACGCGAGATTCAGAACGGCGAATGCCTCGTCGCTGATACCGCTGTCGGCCGCATAGGGCAGCCTGCGGATCCGCGCAACGTCGACTGTGGACGCTTGCGGCACCTGCGCGAGTGCCTCGTGCGCGGACTGCGGCGCGGCGGCTTGCTGACGGTTGAACAGACCCATGATCTCCCCCCCCCCGATCGTCGACTTTGACGTCGACGTCGAGGCTACCGACAGCAATCACTCAATGACGGCGGAACGGGCTTCCCCGCCTCTGGCCGACTGGCCACGGCCCCGCGCGCTCGGATCAAAGTCACCGGTGAGGTAGGCGCTGCGCGCGCCGGTGTAGCCCGTGGTGTGCACGTCCGCCCTAGCGCAGCCGCAGGGTTTCCAGGCAGTCGAGGCACCACTGCCGGAACCATCCCTGCGCGATGTCGACCTCTTGAGTGAATTCCTCAACCAATGTGTCGTAATCGGCCTCACTGAGGGCCTTGACCGCACGTCTTGCCTGTCCTTCATTGCCCGCCTGATAGTCCAAGACTGCCGGGAAGAACAGGCTCTCGACGTGGTTGTCGTACTCGTACGCCTCCCACACCTGCCGTGAAGACTCAGCGGCCCCGCCGTTGGCCAACCAACACAGAGCGAGGTTGCTTCGGAGGTTCTGCTCCAGCCACGTGAGGTCGTATCCCTCCCTGCTCTGGTCCTGACTGAGGACTCCTTCCACGGCGTCCACGACATCCTCGGACGTGTCGGTTCGCAGCGCTTGCCATGCGTATGACGCCCCTGCGTCCAGGCCGTAGGGGCCTCCCGCATTGAGACAGGCCCGGAAAGCGCTTTGACTTGCCTCCGCATGGCCGCGGCTCTTCAGCGCCTGGCCCATGGTGTGCAATTGCTCAGCGTCGAGATCTCCATAGGACGAAGGCGCGAGCGCGAGGGCGGTGCGGAGGTTCTCCCGTGCAGTCCGGGGACGGTAGGCCTCGTCCGATGGAGAGTCGGTGGTGATGACGCCCCGAATGGTCTCCATGTCTGCCGGTCCGAGATCGCGCTCTGACAGGTAAGGCAGCAGGGCCAGTTCGATCAGTATGTCCATGGCGATCAGGCGCAGGTCCGCATCGTCACTGGATGCCGCCTGAACGACGTAGTTCAGAAACGCCCTCTTGCGTTCGAGCGCCAGCCCAGACCACGTGAAGGGAACAACATGCTCCCAGCGGGCTCGCGCCGGGTAGTACGTGTCGTAGATGGGAATCATGTCGGAGAGGACGGCGAGGCCATCATCGGTCAGGCTGAGATCCGGTGTGATCCCACTTCCCAAGAAGCCGTTAGCAGCGAACGCATAGGCGAGCATGAAGCGAGCCAGCTCGAGTGGTTCACTGTCGTCCCAGCCCTCGTCCTCGAGCCACGCACGTGAGACGGTGAAGTCCTCAGGCAGCAGACCGACCTCCACCCAGTTTCGGGGGCGGTAGGCATAGCCGAGGTCGGCGATCGCTTCCGCGAAGTTGTGCTCGATGCCGTTGTCGAGATCGCCGACCTGCAGCACGCACGCTTCGGCATCGAGTTCGCTGGGGATCGAAGAGATTGACCCGTCCGCCCGTAGGGTCAGCATCGGCCACAGTGCCCGCTGAGCGATCTCGTAGTGGCGCAGGAGCCGCAGGGACTCCCCCGCGTCGTCGGGAATGGCGCTGGATTCGGCGAATTCGTACAGCATTCCCGCCGGGTGGCCGAGGTCCACGAGGGCGTCCATCATCGGTCGTGGGGCGTCGGGCAGCATGAACAGCAGCCACGTCACCAGCGCTGGCTCTACTACCTGACCGGGGCTGCGTGACTCCGGACTGTTCCACGGTCCGTCCATGAGGACAGCCGCGGCACGCACGTCATTGGGACACTGCTGGTTATCGAGGAGTTTGGCGATGGTTAGCTCCGCGGAGAGCTGGTCGTACTCGTCGCCCTGTGCAGCGACGTCCCCGGCAAAGGCAAGCACGCGTCGTGCCAGGTCATCGGTGAGTCCCGGCGAGCCTGCTACTGACAGGCAGAACGCCTCGGGGTCGGAGTCCAACAGATCTGACAAGAACCCGGCTCGGACATCCGAGCGGTCGGCCATGACACGAAGAATCGCCGCGTGGTTTTCCGCCCCGGGGTCCACCGCATTCTCGACGTCGCGGAAGGCCAGAACGGGCGAGGAGGCTGCTTCCATGCCCACAAACACGTCGTCGCTGGTGAGGCACTCTCGCACGAAGGTGGAGTCGGCGTTGGGGTGACCGGCGATGCCGGCCAGCATGTCCGGGTGCCGCTCAGCCAGCGCCGACAAGACCGACCACGGCATGCAGGCCTCAGAAGTGACCGCCTCCTTGAAGCCGGTGTCATCTTGGCCGTTGTAGTCGGCCAAAGCCACGGCCAACTGGCCGGCGAGATCCGGCGACCGGTCCAACAACACCGAGAACCACGGGTCCGTGGCGAGCAGCCGACTCACTCGTCGCCCTCGTCCTCATCGTCGATACCTTCGTCGTCAAGGAGGAGCACCTGACCGGCATCCACGATGGCTTGCGAAAACTCAGGGGTGACATCTACCCACC
>JAUHZW010000172.1 GCA_030425745.1 Actinomycetes bacterium | reverse complement strand
ACACGATCGAGAGGCCGCTGCACCTCGGCGCGGCTCTGGCCGATGCACCCGAGGAGGTCTACACGGCGTACTCGGCCTACGGGCTCCCCCTGGGTGAGGCCTTCCAGCTTCGCGACGACGTCCTCGGCGTGTTCGGTGACCCCAGCGAGACCGGCAAACCGGCCGGCGACGATCTCCGTGAGGGAAAGCGCACCGTGCTCGTCGCGACCGCCCTGGAGCGCAGCACGGTCGAGCAGGCCGCGGTCCTCCGGCACCACCTCGGCGACCCGGCGCTGGACCTCGCCGGTGTGGAGGCCCTGCGGTCGGTCATCCGGGAGACCGGAGCCCTGGAGCACACCGAGGTCCTGATCGAGACCGGACTGCAGGAGGCGATTGCCGCTCTGGACACCCCCCTCATCGATCCCGAGGCCCGAGAGGTCCTGACCTCACTCGCCTACGCAGCGACCCGAAGGAAGGTCTGAATCCGATGCGCACCGTCAGTGGACCCACCGACAACGTCGTCGTGGTCGGAGCCGGGCTGGCCGGGCTCTCAGCCGCCATGCGCCTCGCCGGCGCCGGACGTTCGGTGACCGTCGTCGAACGGGACGATCGCCCCGGGGGGCGGGCCGGCCGACTCGACATCGAGACACCGGACGGCACCTACCGCTTCGACAACGGCCCGACCGTCCTGACCATGCCCGATCTCATCGCCGATGCCTTCGCGTGCGTCGGCGAGGACATGGACGACTGGCTGGAACTCGAGCCCGTCTCCCCCCTGTACCGCTCCTTCTTCCCCGACGGGTCGGTGCTCGACGTCCACTCCGACGTCGAGCAGATGGCCGAGGAGATCCGCACCGTGATCGGCCCTGAGGAGGCAGCCGGGTACCGGCGGTACGTCGACTTCGTCTCCCAGCTCTACCGCTACGAGATGAACGACTTCATCGATCGCAACATCGACTCCCCGCTGGACCTCCTCACGCCCGACCTCGCCCGCCTCGTGGCGATCGGCGGCTTCCGTCGGCTGGCGCCCAAGGTGCGCGACTACTTCTCGGACCCCCGCACCGAGCGCATCTACTCCTTCCAGGCGATGTACGCAGGCGTCTCGCCCCAGCAGGCGCTGGCGATCTACGCCGTCATCGCGTACATGGACTCCGTCGCCGGTGTCTTCTTCCCGAAGGGCGGCATGCACGCGGTGCCCGCTGCCATGGCAGCGGCGGCCGAGAAGAACGGCGTGACCTTCCGGTACGGAACCGAGGTCGCACGCGTCGAGACCGACGGCCGGCGGGCTCGAGCTGTCATCACGAGCGACGGCGAGCGCATTCCCGCTGACGCGGTCGTCCTCAACCCCGATCTCCCCGTCGCGCATCGAGACCTCCTCGGCCGCGAGCCGTGGAGTGTCCGGCGGCTGCGGTACTCGCCGAGCTGCTTCCTCATGCTGGCGGGCTCGAGCGCGCACTACAGCAAGATCGCGCATCACAACATCCACTTCGGCCGCTCGTGGGCCGGTGTGTTCGACGAGCTGATCAACAAGCAGCAGCTGATGAGTGACCCCAGCATCCTCGTCACCAATCCGTCCCACTCGGACCCGGATCTGGCTCCTGCCGGCAAGGAGCTCTACTACGTGCTGTTCCCCACCCCCAACCTCGACGCGGACATCGACTGGCACGAGGTGGGCCCGCGATATCGGGATGAGGTCGTGCGCACCCTCGAGGCGCGGGGCTACGTGGGCTTCGGGGACGCGATCGAGGTCGAGGACCTCACCACTCCCCTGGACTGGGAGGCTCGGGGCATGGAGCGCGGAGCGCCGTTCGCATCCGCCCACACCTTCCTGCAGACGGGCCCCTTCCGACCCAGCAACATGTGGGGCGAGAACGTGGTCTTCACCGGATCCGGGACCCAGCCCGGTGTCGGTGTGCCCATGGTGCTCATCTCCGGACGCCTCGCCGCCGAGCGGATCACCGGCAAGGACCGCTCCTATCGCTCGCGCGCGGTGCGCTGGTGAGCGTAGACACGACCTCTCGGGTGGAGCCATCGCGGCTGCACACCCGTGAGCTGGACGCCGCGGGGATCCTGGACCCCCATCTCCGTGAGTCCTATGAGCGATGTCGTCGGCTGAATGCCGAGTACGGGAAGACGTACTACCTCGCCACGCTGCTTCTTCCCCCGGAGAAGCGGCCCTTCGTCCACGCCCTGTACGGGTTCGCCCGCTACGCCGACGAGATCGTCGACGACCTCGAGTCCGACCTCACTCCCGAGGAGCGGGCCGAGTGGCTGCACGAGTGGAGTGCGACCTTCCTCATCGACGTCGAGCGCGGTTGGTCGGACGACCCGGTCACCCGGGCCGTCATCGACACCGTCCATCGGTGGGACATCCCCCACGAGCACTTCACCGCCTTCCTGCACTCGATGGCCATGGATCTCACCGTCACCGAGTACCGCACCTACGCGGACCTCTACGAGTACGTGTACGGCTCCGCCGCGGTCATCGGGCTTCAGATGGTGCCGATCCTGGAGCCGTCGTCCGATGAGGCCTACGCCCGTGCGACGGACCTGGGTGTGGCGTTCCAGCTGGCCAACTTCATCCGCGATGTCGGCGAGGACCTCGATCGCGGCCGCATCTACCTCCCGCTGGACGAACTCGCGGCCCACGGAGTCACCCGGGCCGAGCTGGAGCGGCGGGTGATGACCCCGGCCATCCGGGATGCCCTCGCCGAGCAGGTGGCCCGTGTGCGGATGCTGGAGGAGCGTTCGCGCCCCGGGATCGCGATGCTCGCGCCCTCCTCTCGGGACTGCATCGATGCCGCTCGAGTGCTGTACTGCGGCATCGTCGATGAAGTCGAGCGACAGGACTACGACGTCTTCACCAGCCGCGCCACCGTGCCGATGCGACGGCGACTCGCCGTCGCCGGACCGGCGTGGATGAGGGCGGTCAGGGCGCGTCGTCGGGCCGCGTAGCAGGGCTCGGGCGCGTCGTCGTGACCGATCGCGCAGTCGTCCCCGAGCGCCGGCGCCAGATCGGGGGGCCGGCGACCGGAGTGCGCTGCACGCCCCGCCGGCCCCAGAACACCCACAGCGCAATCGTCAGCAGGATCAGAGCGAAGCCGAACATCAGGTCCTCGACCGGAGCGAAGGCGATGCGCCACTCACCGATGAACGGCGGCGGACCGACCTCCGGTGAGGTCTCCCCGAGGATCGCCGCACCGTCGTACCGCACGACCCCGAAACCGGTGAACATCCCGTTGGTGATCAGCTGGAAGAAGACCACGATGGCGTAGGACGTCCAGAACACCGCTCGCGTGACCATGCGGGTGCGCAGAAGCCACAGGTCTGCCGCCACCACGACGAGAACAGACACGACGGCCAGTTGGGTGTACGTCACCGGCGGCCCTCCCCTGCCTCGTCTCCCACGCGCCAGTGGTCCTTCACGCTGCGCACCGCCTCGAGCGTCAGGATGGAGGCGACAGGGATCGCGACGAAGAACAGGACCTCATCCAGCGGGAGCTCGCCGGGGAGATGAATGCCGAGGATGAGCTCCTCGTCGAACCACCAGTGCCCCTGCGCGATGGCGTAGACGTCCCAGATGGCGAACAGGATGAGGGCCGGCGCGATCGCCAGGATCAGACGAAGCCAGCGCCGGAAGACCCGGGTGCGTAGCACGACCTCGAGCCACAGGCACCCCGCCATGACGAAGACGAGGATCGCGACGTACGAGTACTGCCCCACACCCGACATCATGGTGGGGTGGACACGACGCGGCAACGGCGGACCACCGCGCCCGGTGCGGAAGTCACGGGCGCCAGAGTCGCCGCGCCCGGTGCGGAAGTCACGGGCGCCAGAGTCGCCGCGCCGCGGCGCATCGGTCTGCTCGGACCGGAGTGCTCGGGCAAGACATCACTGGCGCGGGACCTCGCCGGCACGCTGCCCGCCTGTCTGGTCGACGAGGAGCTGCGTGCCTTCGTCGACACCCAGGGGCGGACGCCGCGGAGAGGCGAACAGGCCGGGATCCTGGAGCGACAGGCCGCGCGGGAGGAGAAGGTGGCCGAAGCGTGCCGCCGGCCGTGGCTGATCGCCGATCCTGCCCCGCTGATGACGGCCGTCTACAGCCTCGAGTACTTCGATGATCCCGGGCTGCTGGAGAGGGGGCTGGCCCATGCCCGCGCCTACCACCTGCTCATCTGGTGCGCCCCCGACCTGCCCTGGGAGCCCGACGGCGAGATGCGGGACGGTCCCGACCGGCGCGCGAGCACCGATGCGACGATCGCCCGAGTGCTGCAGGCAGCCGAGGTGGAGGGACTGCCTCCGGTGCTGCGGGCCGAAGGCTCCCCCGCGCATCGGGTGCGTTCCGTCACATCGTCACTCGGCGGCGGAGCCGGGCGGCAGGCGTGGCAACCCGGCGACGGAGCCTGATCTTCCTAGAGTGGCACGGTGGACAGTCAGGGCGCTGAGGGCGGGGGTCGACCGAACCTGGTCGGCACCACGCTCGATGGCCGGTACGTGATCGACCGTTTCCTCGCCCGAGGCGGGATGGCGACGGTCTACGAGGCGACCGACCTGCGCCTGGATCGGGTCGTCGCGCTGAAGGTCATGCACCCGCACCTGGCTCACGACGAGGCCTTCGTCGCACGGTTCCAGCGCGAAG
>JAUHZW010000171.1 GCA_030425745.1 Actinomycetes bacterium | reverse complement strand
TCATGGATTCCGCCCTCCTCTATGTCCTGCTCGGCATCGTCCTCGTCGTCGTTGTGGTCGCGGTCGGCGTCACCTTCGTGCGACGCGGGCGTGGCGAGGTAGCCGCTCCGAAGCCGCGGCCCGGCATCGACTACGCGCCGGGAGTGGGGGACGACGATTCCGTCCCCCGAGACACCCCGCGACGCTCCGTCGATGTACTCGACGTCGGCGACTCGCTGGGTGCGCCGGTCGATCAGGCCGAGGCCCTGGTCGACGAGGCCACCGCCGGCGAGGCGATCGAGGAGATTGCTCCGGAGGACCTCGAGGCGATCCTCGAGGTAGAGGTTCCCGAGCCTGCGGTGGGCCGGCTCCAGCGTCTGCGCGCGCGTCTGGCCCGCTCCCAGAACGCGCTCGGCCGGGGGCTGCTGTCCCTGCTCAGCCGTGAGGTGATCGACGACGCCACCTGGGACGAGGTCGAGGAGGTGCTCCTCACCGCGGATCTGGGCGTCGCACCGACCATGGAACTGATGGAGAACCTGCGGACACGGGTGCGGGTCGAGGGCGCCGAGGGCGGCGACCGCATCCAGGCCATCCTGCGCGAGGAGCTGCTGTCCCTGGTCGATCCCGCGATGGATCGTGAGGTGCGTGCCGAGCGCATCGACGGGCGACCCGGCGTCGTCCTCGTCGTCGGCGTCAACGGCACAGGCAAGACCACAACGACGGGCAAACTGGCCCGCCTTGCGGTCGCATCGGACCAGTCCGTCGTCCTCGGTGCCGCGGACACCTTCCGTGCCGCTGCCGCGGACCAGTTGCAGACGTGGGGCGATCGGGTGGGTGCTGCCGTGGTGCGCGGCCCCGAGGGCGGCGATCCCGCAGCGGTGGCCTTCGACGCCGTCTCCACCGGAGCTGCCGCAGATGTCGACACGGTGATCATCGACACCGCCGGGCGACTGCACACCAAGACCGGCCTGATGGATGAGCTCGGCAAGGTCAAGCGCGTGGTCGAGAAGCAGTCACCGATCGATGAGGTGCTGCTCGTGCTCGATGCCACGACGGGTCAGAACGGCCTCGTGCAGGCACGTGTCTTCGCCGAGGTCGTCGATGTGACGGGCATCGTCCTGACGAAGCTCGACGGCACGGCCAAGGGCGGCATCGTCGTGGCGGTGCAGCGGGAGCTGGGTGTGCCGGTGAAGCTCGTCGGCCTCGGGGAGGGCCCCGATGATCTCGCGCCGTTCGACCCCGAGGTCTTCGTCGACGCCCTCATCCAGGCCTGAGTCCCGATGCCTCGTCGCTGGTGGTGGGAAAAAGTAAGGAATTCCCACCACCGGTAACGAGGCATCAGCGCTGAGGCGTGTAACGCGGAGTTAACGCGAGAGCCGCTGCTGTGACGCGACGTTAACGCGCGGCGCCTTCCGGTGAAACCTCCCGCGAGGAGGGTCCTGCCTGCGAGGTGACATCACCATCGGAGGGAGAACTCGCATGGAATCGATGCTCGATACCGGCAACACCGCATGGGTGTTGACGGCAGCAGCCATGGTGCTGCTGATGATCCCGGGACTGGCCTTCTTCTACGGCGGCATGGTCCGCTCGAAGTCCGTCCTCAACATGCTCATGATGGTCATGGGCGCCGCATTCGTCGTCATGATCCTGTGGGTCCTGTTCGGCTACTCAATCGCCTTCGGCACTGACCAGGGCGGACTGATCGGAGATCCGACGGAGTTCTTCGGACTCGAGAGCCTGATGGCCGACGATCCCGAGGCTGGCCTTCCGGCCATGGCCTTCGTGGCCTTCCAGGCCATGTTCGCCGCCCTGACGGTGGGCCTGATCGCCGGCGCGGTCGCCGACCGCACCAAGTTCGGCGCCTGGCTCGTCTTCGGAGCCATCTGGGCCATCATCGTCTACTTCCCGGTCGCGCACTGGGTGTGGAGCGCCGGTGGCTGGATCTTCGAGATGGGTGTGATCGACTTCGCCGGTGGCACTGCGGTGCACATCAACGCCGGTGCAGCGGCTCTGGCCCTCGCGATCGTCATCGGGCGACGCGTCGGCTGGCCCAAGACGCCGATGAAGCCGCACAACCTCACACTGGTCATGCTCGGTGCCGGCCTGCTGTGGTTCGGCTGGTTCGGCTTCAACGCCGGCAGCGCGCTCGCGGCCGACAACGCCGCTTCGGTGGTCTTCGTCAACACCTTCGCTGCGACTGCAGCCGCGGCACTTGCATGGCTCGTCGTGGAGAAGGTCCGCGACGGTCACGCCACGACGCTCGGCGCAGCGTCCGGCATCGTCGCCGGCCTCGTCGCCATCACCCCGGCCTGTGCGTCGGTCACGCCGATCGGTGCGATCGTCATCGGCATCATCGCCGGCGTGCTCTGCGCTCTGGCGGTCGGCTGGAAGTACAAGCTGGGCTACGACGACTCGCTCGATGTGGTGGGCGTCCACCTCGTCGGCGGCCTCGTCGGCACCCTGCTCATCGGCTTCCTCGCGACCGAGGCGGCTCCGACCGGAGTCAACGGCCTGTTCTACGGTGGCGGTGCCGATCAGCTCGGCAAGCAGGCGATCGGTGCCTTCGCGGTGCTGTTCTACTCGCTGATCGTCGCGGCGATCATCGCCCTGATCATCAAGGCGGTCCGGGGCTTCCGGGTCGACCAGGATGATGAGGTGCAGGGCATCGATCTCGCGGTCCACGCCGAGACGGCCTACGAACTGGGAGACTCGGGTGGCGGCGGCGCCTTCGCGGGTGTCGGGCACGCTGCTCGCAACAAGGAGGTCCAGGCATGAAGCTCGTCACGGCCATCATCAAGCCGTTCAAGCTGGAGGACGTGAAGTCCGCCCTCGAGGGACAGGGAGTGCACGGCCTCACTGTCTCGGAGGTCTCCGGCTTCGGTCGGCAGAAGGGTCACACCGAGGTCTACCGGGGGGCGGAGTACACCGTCGACCTGGTGCCCAAGGTGCGTATCGAGATCGTGGTGGAGGACGACACGGCAGACGCCATCGTCGACACCATCGTCTCCGCGGCGCAGACCGGCAAGATCGGTGACGGCAAGGTGTGGGTCAGCCCTGTCGACTCGATCGTCCGCGTCCGCACCGGTGAGCGTGGGGCAGAAGCGCTCTAGGAGGCGGACTGCATGGAAGCGCAGGAGTTCACCTCCTCGCGGCAGGAGATCGCACGTCGCCCCGGGCTGGACGGCCCGGGGCGACGTGCTGCGCTCACCGACCTGTCCGACACCTGGCTGGCCGAGTTGTTCGACGCCGCCGAGGGCCTGGTCTCGCAGCCGTTCTGTCTCGTCGCGGTCGGCGGCTACGGCCGTGGTGAGCTGACGATCGGCAGCGACCTCGACGTTGTGCTCCTGCACAAGTCAGGGCCGGACGAGGCCGCCCGCGCCGCTGAGGCCCTGTGGTACCCGATCTGGGACTCCGGCGTCCGGCTCGACCACAGCGTTCGCACCGTGAGCGAGGCGAGGCGCATGGCTGCCGACGACATCAAGGTGCAGCTGGGGCTGCTGGACGCCCGCGTGATCGCCGGCGACGTGAGCCTCGCTGAGCAGCTCTCCTCCGCGATCCACGCGGACTGGCGCGCGATGGCCAAGCAGCGGCTGGGGGAGCTGCACGCCCTGGTCCGCGACCGCCGGGAGACGTTCGGTGAGGCCACTCAGCTGAGCGAGCCCAACCTCAAGGAGTCCTACGGAGCCCTCCGCGATGTCACCGTGCTCGAGGGCATCTGCGCCTCGTGGGTCACCGATGTCCCGCGCACCGGATGGCAGGCGGCCGCTGCTCACCTGCTCGATGTGCGCGACGCTCTCCACCGTGTCACGGGTCGTTCACAGGATGTCCTCCTCCTTCAGGAACAGGACGCGGTGGCCGACGAGCTCCTCGGCGAACCGGATGCTGATGCACTGCTGCGGGACGTGTACTCCCACGCCCGCACCATCGCGTATGCGAGTGATGTGGCCTGGCATCGGGTCGAACGCCTGATCGCCGATCGCCCGCGGCGCTCGTTCCGCCAGTTGCGGCGCAAGACCCCGGACCGGGTGCCCCTCGCCGACGGGGTCGTCCTCCAGAACGGCGAGGCCGTGCTGGCGTTGGAGGCCAAGCCGCAGAAGGACCCGGGTCTGGCGCTGCGGGCTGCTGCCGCGGCAGCGCAGGCCGGTGTGCTGCTCTCGCCGCACACGGTGGAGCGTCTGGCGACCGAGGGCGCTGACCTCCCGGTCCCGTGGCGTCGCAGCGATCGCGAGGCCTTCATCTCGCTGCTGGGGTCCGGCTCCGGACTCGTCCCGGTCTGGGAGGCGCTGGACCACGCCGGACTGATCGAGCGCTGGCTGCCCGGCTGGGATGCTGTGCGCTCCGTGCCGCAGCGCAACGCCCTGCATCGCTTCACGGTCGATCGGCATCTGGTGGAGACCGCCGTCCAGGCCGGAAGCCGCACGCGCAACGTCGATCGGCCCGACCTGCTTCTCGTCGGCGCCCTCCTGCATGACATCGGCAAGGGCCGCGGGGGTGATCACAGCGAGGTGGGAGCGGTCATCGCCCTGGACCTCGCCCAGCGGATGGGTTTCGATCCGCAGGATGCGGCCATCATCGCCATCCTCGTGCGGTACCACCTGCTCCTGCCGGACACCGCCACGAAGCGTGACCTCGAGGACCGTGCCGTC
>JAUHZW010000170.1 GCA_030425745.1 Actinomycetes bacterium | reverse complement strand
GAAGGACGAAGGATCTTCACGCGGCTGACGGTCCGAGAGAACCTGGTCGTCGGTGGCACAACGCGCAAGGACCGTTCGGGGGTGCAGGCCTCCGTCGACGAGATGATGGAGAGGTTCCCCATCCTCGGCAAGTACAGCCACCGCATGGCAGGGCTGCTGTCCGGCGGCGAGCAACAGCAACTCGCTATCGCCCGCGCTCTCATGTCCCAGCCGAAGCTCCTTCTCCTCGACGAGCCCTCGCTCGGCCTCGCACCGCAGGTCGTCGAGCAGGTGTTCGACCTCATGGGTGAGCTTCGTGACCAAGGAACCTCCATCTTCCTCATCGAGCAGAACGCTGCCCAGGCCATTCGGGCATCGGATCGCTACTACGTCATGCGGACGGGTGGAGTGATCGAGTCCGAGGCCCGCGGGGGAGAGCAGGCGGACGCCGACCAGATCGAAGCCCGCTACCTCAACTTCGGGACGGTGTGACATGTACCTGCAGTACACGGTGGATGCCATCGGCACCGGCGCCCTGTATGCCCTGATGACCCTCGGTCTGGCGCTGGTCTTCAGCGTCATGGGCCTCATGAACTTCGCCTACGGCCAGCTGGTGATGATCGGCGGGTTCTCGATGATCCTGCTGCGCCAGACTCCGACCTGGGTGCTCATCCTCGGCACGATCATCGTGGTCGTCATCGTCTCGCTCCTCATGGAACGCCTCGCCTTCCGCCCGGTGCGCGCAGCGACAGCGATGACGATGCTGATCACATCCTTCGCACTGTCCGAACTCCTGCAGCAGGCGGCTCGCATCGCCTTCGGCGCCAATCCCAAGCCGCTTGAGCAGTTCGAACTCCTCTCCACCCAGTTCGAGGTGGGATCGATCTTCATCTCCCTCCAGACGATCATCGTCATCGCGTCCACGATTGTCGTTCTGGTCGCCCTCGCGCTGCTGCTGCGCAAGACGAACATCGGAATCCAGTTGCGCGCCTCGACCGAGGATGTCGGGATGGCAGCTCTGGTGGGCATCAAGTCCAACCGGGTCATCGCCTCGGCGTTCGTCATCTCCGGGATCATCGCCGCGATCGTCGCGATGCTGTTCTTCTCCAGCCGCACCAATGTCAGCTGGTCCAGCGGGCAGTCGGTTGTCTTGATCGCCTTCGTGGGTGCGGTCATCGGCGGACTCGGCAGCCTGTCCGGCGCAGCTCTCGGCGGTTTCCTGATGGGTTTCGCCTACACGATGCTCAACGCCTTGTTGCCCATCGATCTGCGCGTGTTCGCTGACGCATTCCTCTACACGCTGGTGATCGTGGTGCTCCTCGTACGACCTGCCGGTCTCATCGCCGCGAAGGGGGTGCGCGTCTGATGGACGCCTCGACCTCAACCCTGTCGCGCTGGGCATGGCTGACCGGCCTGCTGGTGGGCCCGCTTGCAGTGCTGACGGTGATCATCGGGATCACCGACAACATCGACCTTGTTCAGCGGGGCACGGCCACGCTGATCCTCATCATCATGGTGGTGGGACTGCACGTCTTCTCCGGCAACTCGGGCGTCATCTCCTTCGGATCGGTCGCCTTCGCGATGATCGCCGCTTATACGTCCGCGCTCATCACGATCCCGGCCGAGGACAAGCCCTCCCTCTTCCCGGACATGCCGTTCTTCCTCACCTGGCTGATCGACTTCTCCGTGCCGGTCCCGCTGGGAATCGTCATCGCCGTCGTCTTCACGATGGTTGTCGCCTTCATCGTGGGCATCCCTCTGGTGCGGCTCTCGGGGCTGGCCGCCGGCATCGGCACGCTTGCGTTCCTCGTCGTCGTCCAGGTGATCGTGTCGAAGTGGAAGGCCGTGACCCGCGGTGAGAGCACCATGGTCGGGGTCCCGCAGGAGACGACCCTGTGGTGGGCGCTCATCGGCGTGGTCATCGCCATTGCTGCAGCTGCCATCTACCAACTGACCCGCCGGGGGCGCCGCCTCATCGCCACACGCGAGGACGACAAGGCGGCCATGTCGATCGGCATCAGCATCCCGATCGAGCGTCTGTGGGGGTGGGTCGCCAGCTGCGGAATCTCGGCTCTCGGAGGCGCCCTGTACGGCCACTACATCGCCTCGTTCCAGCCGTCGACGTTCGGGTTGTCGTTGACCTTCCTCGTCATCGCGATGCTGGTGGTCGGTGGCATGGGCAGCCTGACCGGCGCCGTGATCGGCGTCCTCGTGCTGCAGACACTCGCGGAGGTCCTGCGGACGGTCGAGTTGAACGGTCTCGGGCCTATTCCGGCGTTCGACATCCCCGGGCTCGTGGAGGTCATTCTCGCGTTCATCCTGCTGATCGTCCTGATCGCCAGACCTGCCGGCATCACCGGCGGGCGCGAGGTGACCGACTGGTTCCGTCGCAGGAAGTCGGACGCGGTGGAGGTGGACTCGGCATGACCGTGAGCATCCCCACGGGAGCCCCCGCGGCGCCGGAGGTTGTCGGTCGCACGGATCGCCTCACGGCGGCCGGCGGGTACACCTTGCGTGCACCTCGGCCGGAGGACAAGGAGGCCTGGCGCCACCTCTACCGTCAGTTCGCGGAGCACTACACCGTGCCGGTCGATGCGGACCATCAGGACCTCGTGTGGTCCTGGGTCATGGATCCCGATCACCCTCTGCGCTGTCTGCTCGCCGAGTCGCCGGACGGCGCCCTGCATGGGCTGGCCCACTACCGGCCCTTCACCCGACCGCTCGCCGGCAGCACCGGCTGCTTCCTCGACGATCTGCTGGTCGATGAGGACGTGCGCGGTTCCGGAGCGGCCGATGCGCTGCTCCACGGTCTGCGGCAGATCGCCTCGGACGAGAGCTGGTCGGTGGTCCGGTGGATCACTGCGGATGACAACCATCGTGCCCGCTCCCTCTACGACGACTTCGCGGTGCGGACGATGTGGGTCACCTATGACATGACACCCGGGGAACTCCCCGCAGAGATGGAAGGGACGATGCGATGACCGTCACGATCAACTCCGACATGGGTGAGTCCCTCGGCATTCACAGTTTCGGCAACGATCCGGGCCTGCTGCCCCTCATCGACTCGGCCAATGTCGCCTGCGGATTCCACGCCGGCGACCCCACGAACATCCGCATGACCGTCGAGGCGGCCGCCGAGGCCGGCATCACCGTCGGGGCGCATCCGGGCCTCCCTGACATCTGGGGCTTCGGACGCCGCGAGATGAAGCTCGACGCCGACGAGGTCCGCGACATCGTGCGCTACCAGGTGGGGGCCCTGTCCGGCTTCCTCAAGGCCGTCGGGATCCCGTTGAACCACATCAAGCCGCACGGCTCGCTCTACGGCATGGTCGCGCGCGATGCCACCCTGATGGAGTCGGTGTGCGACGTCGCCGAGACGTACGGGGTCGGCGTGTACGGGATGGCGGGCACTCCTCATGAGGAGGTGGCACGGCGCCGAGGGATTCCCTTCACCGCAGAGCTCTACGTGGACCTCGCCTATCGCGCTGACGGCTCCCTCATCATCGTCCGGCGCCCGCACGCGACTCCGCCCGAGGTCGCCTCCGAGCGAGCAAGGCTGGCTTTGGAGGAGGGTCTGATCAAGGCGGACACAGGCGAGACCTTCCCGGTCACCTTCGACAGCATCTGCGTCCATTCCGACACCCCGAACGCCGTCGACGTCGCCGAGGCCGTGCGCGCCCTCGTCGGAACTCGTTAGCCCTCGAACCATCCAGCAAGCAATTCCTGAAGGAGGAACCATGGCCGCTCATCAGGTCCAGACCCCACTGCCCGGCGTGTTCTACCGACGCCCGGCGCCCGATCAGCCCGAGTTCGCCAGCCCCGGCGACACCGTCACAGCAGACCAGACGATCGGCCTCGTCGAGGTGATGAAGCAGTTCGCCGAGATCAAGGCCGGGGTCGACGGCACGGTCACCTCTTTCGAGGTGGACAACGAAGGCGTCATCGGCCCGGGTGACGTCGTGGCCGTCATCGAGACGGGGGCGTAGCCGACCCCATGAGGAAGCTGCTCGTCGCCAATCGGGGTGAGATCGCGATTCGCGTGATGCGTGCTGCACGCGAACGGGGCATCGCGACGGTCGCCGTCTACAGCGAGGCCGATGAGGATGCCCGGCACCGCAGCTATGCGGACGAGTCGGTCTTCATCGGACCCGCCGCCGCCACGAAGAGCTATCTCGTGCCGGAGGCGATCCTCGAGGCTGCTCGTGAGGTCGGTGCAGATGCTGTTCACCCCGGCTACGGATTCCTGTCGGAGCGTGCCTCCTTTGCGGCGGATGTGGTCGATGCTGGCCTGGCCTGGGTCGGCCCCCAGGCGTCCTCGATCGAGGAGATGGGTGACAAGGCCCGCGCCATCGCCGCCGCTCGGGCAGCAGGCGTGCCCACGGTGCCCGGCTCAGACGGCGAGTTGCCCGACGACCCCGCTGAGATCCGCCGCATCGCCAAGAAGGTGGGCTACCCCCTGATCATCACGGCCGCAGGCGGCGGCGGCGGACGCGGCATCCGTCCGGTGCACAACGAGGCCTCGCTCAAGACGCAGTTCCGGCAGGCCAAGGCCGAGGCCGAGGTCGCGTTCAAGGACGGAACGCTGTACATCGAGAAGCTGATCGAACGGCCGCGGCACGTCGAGGTGCAGTTGCTGGCGGACCGGCACGGGAACGCCGTGCA
>JAUHZW010000169.1 GCA_030425745.1 Actinomycetes bacterium | reverse complement strand
GCCTTCGCCACCGCAACCGCGGTGGCCTTGGACACGAAGGGGACGGTGCGCGAGGCACGCGGATTGGCCTCCAGCACATACAGGATGTCGCCGGCCAGGGCGTACTGGACATTCAGCAGGCCCCGGACACCCACGCCCTCGGCGATGCCGCGGGTGGCCTCGCGGATGCGTGCGATGTCCTCGGCCCCCAGGGTCACCGGGGGCAGTGCGCATGCGGAGTCGCCGGAGTGGATGCCGGCCTCCTCGATGTGCTCCATGACGCCGGCGAGGTAGAGCTCGTCACCGTCGTAGAGCGCGTCCACATCGATCTCGACGGCGTCGTCGAGGAAGCGGTCGACCAAGACCGGATGCTCGGGGTTGATGTCGGTAGCACGAGCGAGGTAGTCGGCGAGCATGTCGTCGTCGTAGACGATCTCCATGCCACGGCCGCCCAGCACGTAGCTGGGCCGGACCAGAACGGGGTAGCCGACCTCGGCCGCGATCGCCTTGGCCTCGTCGAAGGTGAAGGCGGTGCCGTGCTTGGGAGCGAGCAGCCCGGCCTCGGCGAGGACGCGGCCGAAGGCGCCGCGCTCCTCGGCCAGGTGGATGGACTCCGGACTCGTGCCGATGACGGGCACACCGGCGTCCTTCAGCCCCTGCGCCAGACCCAGCGGAGTCTGGCCACCGAGCTGCACGATGACACCCACCAGGGTTCCGGCCCGCTGCTCGGCATCGACGATCTCGAGAACGTTCTCCAGGGTCAGTGGCTCGAAGTACAGGCGGTCGGAGGTGTCGTAGTCCGTGGACACGGTCTCCGGGTTGCAGTTCACCATGATCGTCTCGTAACCGGCATCGCGGAGGGTGAGAGCCGCGTGGACGCACGAGTAGTCGAACTCGATCCCCTGACCGATCCGGTTGGGGCCCGACCCGAGGATGATCACCTTCTCGCGGTCGCTCGGCTCCGCCTCGGTCTCCTCGTCGTAGCACGAGTAGTGATACGGGGTGCGGGCCTCGAACTCCGCCGCACAGGTGTCGACCGTCTTGTAGACCGGTCGCAGCCCGACCTCATGTCGGATCTGCCGCACCTCGGCCTCGGACAGGCCGCGGAGCTGTCCGATCTGCCGGTCGCTGAAGCCGAGCCGCTTCGCCCGGCGCAGCAGCGGCAGGTCGAGTGCGTCTGCCTCGCGGACATCGTCGGCCATCTCATTGATCCGACAGATCTGGTCGAGGAACCACGGGTCGATCCGGGTGGCCTCATGGACAGCGTCGATGCCTGCACCGGCCCACAGGGCGCGCTGCACCTCGGCCAACCGACCGTCGCGCGGCACGCGCATGGCCTCGAGGAGAGCCGGGACATCGACATCGTCTCGGCTGGCGGGCCACGAGAAGACGGCCTCCGGACGTTCCAGTGACCGCAGTGCCTTCTGCAGAGCCTCGGGGAGATTGCGGCCGATGGCCATGGCCTCGCCGACGCTCTTCATCGTGGTCGTCAGTGTCGGATCGGCCTGGGGGAACTTCTCGAAGGCGAACCGAGGGACCTTGACCACGATGTAGTCGAGGGTCGGCTCGAAGGAGGCCGGTGTCTCCTGCGTGATGTCGTTGGGGATCTCGTCCAGCGTGTAGCCGATCGCGAGGCGAGCGGCGATCTTGGCGATCGGGAAGCCGGTCGCCTTGGAGGCGAGTGCGGACGACCGCGACACCCGGGGGTTCATCTCGATGACGATGAGCCGACCGTCCTCGGGGTTCACGGCGAACTGGATGTTGCAGCCGCCCGTGTCGACACCGACCGCTCGGATGATGTCGATGCCGACGTCACGTAGTCGCTGGAACTCCCGGTCGGTCAGGGTCAGAGCCGGGGCGACGGTGATGGAGTCGCCGGTGTGGACGCCCATCGGGTCGAGGTTCTCGATCGAGCAGACCACCACCACGTTGTCATGGCGATCGCGCATGAGCTCGAGCTCATACTCCTTCCAGCCGATGATGGACTCCTCCAGGAGCACCTCGGAGGTCGGGCTGGCATCGAGCCCGGCGCCGGCGATCCGGCGGAGGTCGGCCTCGTCATAGGCGATGCCCGAGCCGGCTCCACCCATGGTGAAGGAGGGCCGCACCACGACCGGGTAGCCGAGACTCTCCACCGCGGCGAAGACCTCGTCCAGGGTGTGGCAGACCGCCGAGCGTGCACTCTCGGCACCCACCTGGTCGACGATCTCCTTGAACAGCTCGCGGTTCTCGCCCCGTTCGATGGCGTCGACGTCGGCACCGATCAGCTCGACGCCGTACTTCTCCAGCACACCGCTCTTGTGCAGTGCGATGGCGGTGTTGAGGGCTGTCTGGCCGCCCAGGGTCGGCAGCAGGGCGTCGGGGCGCTCCTTGGCGATGATGCGCTCGACGAACTCAGGGGTGATGGGCTCGATGTAGGTGGCGTCCGAGAACTCGGGGTCGGTCATGATCGTGGCCGGGTTCGAGTTCACGAGGACGACGCGCAGGCCCTCGTCGCGCAGCACGCGACACGCCTGAGTGCCGGAGTAGTCGAACTCGCAGGCCTGGCCGATGACGATCGGCCCGGAGCCGATCACCATGACCGACCGAATGTCGTCGCGGTGCGGCATCAGGCGCTCCGTCCCTCTCGTGCGGCAGACATGAGGTCTGCGAACCGGTCGAACAGGTAGTCGGCGTCGTGTGGCCCCGCCGCAGCCTCCGGGTGGTACTGCACGCTGAAGGCCGGGACGTCGAGGCAGCGCAGGCCCTCGACGACGTCGTCGTTCAGGCAGACGTGGCTGACCTCGGCCCGGCCGAATGGGGTGTCGAAGGCCCCGTCACGTGGCGCGTCGACGGCGAACCCATGGTTGTGAGCGGTGACCTCGACCTTGCGGGTGAGCAGGTCCATGACGGGCTGGTTGATGCCTCGGTGCCCGTACCGGAGCTTGTATGTGCCGAGGCCGAGAGCGCGTCCGAGGATCTGGTTGCCGAAGCAGATGCCGAAGACCGGCGTCCTGCGGCGCAGGAGTTCCTGCACCACCTCGATCGCATGGTCGGCCGTGGATGGGTCGCCCGGCCCGTTGGAGAAGAAGACCCCGTCGGGCTGCAGAGCCAGGATCTGGTCGACACCCCAGTCGGCGGGGACGACGTGCACGTCCATGCCGCGCTGCGCCATCTGGTGCGGGGTCATCGCCTTGATGCCGAGGTCGACGGCGACGACAGTGAAGCGCCTCTCCCCCACAGCCGGGACGAGGTACGGCTCATCGGTCGTGACGTCGGCGGTGAGGTTCGCGCCGGCCATGGGCGGACTCGCCTGCACGGCCACCAGCAGTTCCTCCGGTGTGCGCTCGGCATCCGGCCCGCTGAAGATGCCCACCCGCATGGCTCCACGCTCACGCAGGTGTCGGGTGAGGGCACGCGTGTCAATGCCGCTGATGCCGACGACGCATTGATCGACGAGCTCATCCTCGAGGCCACGGACGGCTCGCCAGTTGGATGCGACCCGCGAGGGCTCACGCACCACGTAGCCGTTGACCCAGATTCGGCGGGACTCCGGATCCTCGTCGTTCATGCCCGTGTTGCCGATGTGGGGGGCCGTCATGATCACGACCTGCCCGCGGTAGGAGGGGTCGGTCAGCGTCTCCTGATAGCCGCTCATCCCAGTCGAGAAGACGGCCTCGCCGAAGGCCGTGCCGACGGCGCCGTACGCATCGCCGTGCATGGTGCGGCCATCCTCCAGGACGAGCACGGCTGCGGGGCGAGAGGGGCGGGTCATGAGACTCCCGTCGGGAACGTGGCCATGAGGCCATCCAACACAGTGTGGTGATCGGACGATGCATCCGCCCGGTAGCCGGTGTCGAGATCGCGGTCGCCGAGGCGCCACGTGATGACGACCATGCTGTCCTTGGCGCGTACCGTGCCGGCCACTCCGCGATCAGAGCGGACGTCGAGCACGGCTCCGGCAGGGATGAACAGGCTGCGCGCTCCCTGCCGGGAGATCCAGATGCCGGTGCTGTCCCAGGACATCTCCGCCCGGCTCCGGACACCGAGATCGTGCACGGCGATGCGATCCATCCAGTCGCCATGCACCCCCGTGCCGGCGAACAGGCCGCTGACCTGCTGCCCTCCGGTGAATCCCGGGGGCGGAAGATCGGCCGGCGCCGGGAGATCCGCCTGACGCTGCTGGCGGTGCACCCAGCCCCGGCGCATCCCCCACAGAGCCAGGGCGATCAGGCCGATCATCAGGAGGATGAGGGCGACGCGAGCCGGCCAGTCTGTGACGGAGGCCTGCTCGGTGTAGTCGGCGGCCTGCAGCAGTGTCGTCATGCCAGGGCTCCGTCGAGGACCGTCGGAGAGCCGGCGTAGAGGGTGTGCACGACCCGACCCGGAAGGGTGCGGCCGGCGTACGGGGAGTTGCGGCTCTTGGAGGCCAGCCGCATCGGATCGACGACGTAGGTCGCGTCGGGGTCGATGACCGTGATGTTCGCGACGGCACCGGGAACGAGGTCATGGCCCTGGGTGCGCACGCGGCCGATCCGCGCGGGAGCGGTCGACATCCGGTCGGCCAGCTGTCGCCATGACATCCGGCCCGGCAGGACCATCGTCTCCAGCAGGACACCCAGGGCGGTCTCGAGCCCGAGCATGCCCATGGCGGCCGCCGCCCACTCGCAGTCCTTGTCCTCA
>JAUHZW010000168.1 GCA_030425745.1 Actinomycetes bacterium | reverse complement strand
GATCGGTGTTCTGTGGGCCTCGCCAGCGGGCCACTATGACGAGGATGCACTGGCCATCGCCGAGATCGTCGGCCGACTCAGCGCGTTCGGCATCGAGCCGCGGCACCTGCGCAGCTTCCGGGTCGTGACCGACCGGGAGACGGGAGTCATCGAGCAGATGGCGACGCCGTACTCGCAGCCGCGCGATCGTGATGGCCGTGCCCGCCAGCAGGAGACCATCCGTGAGCTGGCAGCACTGTTTGTGCAGTTGCACGCGGCGTTGCTGAGGGCCGAGCTCATCCGCGGCGGGCACGCCTAGGACATCTCCGGCCCGACGGGGTTACGCTGGAGGGGTGCTGGATCTAGAGGTCATCGGTGTACGGGTAGAGATGCCGTCCAACAACCCGATCGTCCTGCTGCGCGAGGCCGCCGGCGGCCGGTACCTGCCCATCTGGGTCGGGGCCGTCGAGGCCACGGCCATCGCCTATGCCCAGCAGGGCATCGAGCCACCGCGGCCCCTGACGCACGACCTGATGCGTGATGTCCTGGCGGCCCTCGGCGTGTCCCTCACCGAGGTGCGCATCACGGCTCTGGAGGACGGCGTCTTTTATGCGACGTTGGTCTTCAGCGACGGATCCGAGGTGAGCGGCAGACCATCAGATGCGATCGCGCTGGCGCTGCGCACTGACGCGCCCATCCGTGCCGAGGCCGCCGTTGTCGACGAGGCCGGTATCGAACTGCCGGACGAAGATGATGCCGCCGATGGAGATGAGCCGGTCGCGGCGGAGGAGCAGGTGCGGGAGTTCAGGGAATTCCTCGACCACGTGTCCCCGGAGGACTTCGGCTGAGGCCTGCAGACGTGCCGCTCTGATCGCGGAAGGCTGCCTTTCACCCTCATCGTGAGGTTGAGACTTTGCTCCCCGACACAGGCGTGTCGCGCGTTGACCCTTGTCACATGCGTCCCTAACGTCACACCCGTCACACAGCTGCGGAGGCGTCCGGACGGGCGACTACGCTGGCCCACAACAGCAGGCTGCGGCCTGGACGAGGAGGACGACGTGAGCGCTGGCAGCACCCACACCGAGCAGGCGGTCGATGCTGCAGTGGCGCAGGCGGACTCCCAAGGTGTGCTGTTCGACGAGTCGACGCTGCGGCCTCTCCCGGCCGGTGTGGGCTACCGCGGCCCGGTCGCGTGCTCGGCCGCCGGCATCACGTATCGGCAGTTGGACTACTGGGCGCGCACGGGTCTGGTGACCCCTTCCGTCCGTGACGCGGCCGGCTCGGGCTCGCAACGGCTGTACGGATTCCGCGACATCCTGGTGCTCCGCATCGTCAAGCGGCTCATCGACACCGGGGTCTCGCTTCCGAACATCCGCGCCGCGGTCGACCACCTTGCTGACCGGACCGGCGAGGATCTCGCGAGCCTGACCATCATGAGCGACGGCGCCAGCATCTACGAGTGCCGCAGCGCTGACGAGGTCGTTGATCTCGTCCGTGGCGGTCAGGGCGTGTTCGGCATCGCGGTCGGGAGTGTGTGGCGCGAGGTCGAGGGCACCCTGGCGCAGCTGCCGGGCGAGCATCCCGAGGGTGAGCCGATCGCGCCGGCTGGCGCGACGGATGAGCTCGCGGCGCGGCGCGCGCGTCGCGCGGCGGGCTGATCGCGCTAGGCTTGCGTCGCTGACTGATCCCGAGCGGGAGAGACCTGGTCCGCCAGGCGCCGAAGGAGCAATCTCCCCGACAACCTCTCAGGCAGCAGGACCGCTCGGGAGAGGCACCTCTGGAAACGGGGTTCGCCCCGACCGACGGTGAAAGCCGGCCTGTCCGGCGAAACTCTCAGGTCACGCTCTGCGTGGGCAACAGAGGGGGAGGGTGGCCACACCCGTGGTCACCGGCCCCTGCATGCACTGCATGCCCGACCCACGAGGCGTCCATGAGTCTGGAGTTTCCCCACCGTCACATCGGCCCGGATGCGCACGAGCAGGCGACCATGCTCGCGACTCTGGGCTATCCCGACCTCGACTCCTTCACCGCTGAGGTCGTTCCCGAGGTCATCCGATGGCACCACGGGCTGGATCTGCCGGCCGGATTGACCGAGCCCGAGACCATCGCCGCCCTGGAATCCATCGCAGGGCGCAACACGATGGTCACATCCATGATCGGGCTGGGCTATCAGGGCACCCACACGCCCGCGGTGATCACTCGCAACATCCTCGAGAACCCGGGCTGGTACACCGCCTACACGCCGTACCAGCCCGAGATCTCACAGGGGCGTCTGGAAGCGCTGCTGAACTTCCAGACCCTGATCGAGGACCTCACCGGGCTGCCGGTGGCCGGGTCATCGCTCCTCGATGAGCCGACAGCTGCAGCCGAGGCCATGACGCTCGCCGTCCGTCAGGTGCGCGGTGCAGACACCGTCATCGTCGACTCCGACACGCATCCCCAGACCCTCGCCGTCCTGGCGACCCGTGCTGCGCCACTGGGCATCACCCTTGTGGTCGCCGACCTCGCCGACGGTCTCGCCGGCGTCGCTCCCGACGCGGCTGTCGGGGCGGTCCTCATCAGCAATCCGGGCACGTCGGGACGCGTCCTCGATGCCGCGCCGTGGATCGCCGAGGCCCACGATCGTGGGGCCCTGGCCGTGGTCATCGCTGATCTGCTCAGCCTGACGCTCATGGTTCCGCCCGGGGAGCAGGGTGCCGATGTCGTGGTGGGCTCAGCACAGCGCTTCGGGGTGCCGATGGGCTTCGGCGGCCCGCATGCGGGCTTCATGGCCGTCCGCTCCGGGCTTGAGCGCAGTCTGCCTGGACGGCTCGTCGGGGTCAGCGTCGATGCCGACGGCCAGCCGGCCTATCGCCTGGCGCTGCAGACCCGCGAGCAGCACATCCGCCGAGAGAAGGCCACCAGCAACATCTGCACGGCTCAGGTGCTCCTTGCCGTGATCGCCTCCATGTACGCGGTGTACCACGGCCCCGACGGGCTGCGTCGCATCGCCTCTCGGGTATCCGAGCGGGCACGCACGCTCGCCACGGGGATCGCCCAGCTCGGCGGCGAGCTCCACACCGACCAGCTCTTCGACACCGTGCGATGGAGCGTTCCGGGGCGAGCCGATGACATCGTCGCGGCCGCCCTGGCCGAGGGCATCAACATCCGGAGTGTTGATGCCGACATTGTCTCCGCGACGGTCGATGAGACCACGACACCGCAGCATGTCGAGGGGGTCTGGCGGGCACTCGCCGGCGTCCTCACTGATGCTCAGGCTCCCTCGTACGGAGAGGTCGCGGCTTCGTCGTCCATCGGCATCCCCACCGAGCTGGAGCGGGCATCGGCCTTCCTCGTCCACCCGGTGTTCAACAGCCACCGCAGTGAGACCTCGATGCTGCGCTACATCCGCCGGCTCGGTGATCGCGATATCGCTCTCGATCGCGCGATGATCCCGCTGGGCTCATGCACGATGAAGCTCAACGCCACGACGGAGATGGAGCCCATCACCTGGCCCGCCTTCGCCGCCATTCATCCCTTCGCCCCTCTCGATCAGGCCCAGGGCTACCTCGATCTGATCACCGAACTCGAGGCGTGGCTGGTCGAGGTCACCGGCTATGACGCGGTGTCGCTCCAGCCGAACGCAGGATCCCAGGGGGAGTTCGCCGGTCTCCTGGCCATCCGCGCATACCACCGCTCGAGCGGGGACGATCTGCGCACTGTCTGCCTCATCCCGAGCAGTGCTCACGGCACCAATGCGGCGAGTGCCGTCATGGCCGGCATGCGGGTCGTGGTCGTGGCCTGCGATGACGAGGGCAACGTCGACATCGGCGACCTTCGCGCGAAGATCGCCGACCACGCCGACGAACTGGCCGCGCTGATGATCACGTACCCCTCGACCCATGGAGTCTTCGAGACCGCCATCGGGGAGATCTGCTCTGCGGTGCACGATGCCGGCGGGCAGGTGTATCTGGACGGCGCCAACCTCAATGCGCTCGTGGGAGTCGCCAAGCCCGGCAAGTTCGGGGCCGACGTCTCGCACCTCAATCTGCACAAGACCTTCTGCATCCCGCACGGCGGCGGCGGTCCGGGTGTGGGTCCGGTGGCGGTGCGCGAGCACCTGGCCCCCTTCCTGCCGTCGCACCCGCTGCGGCCCGAGGCCGGGCCGATCGGCCGTGGGCATGCGGACGGCGGAGTCGGACCGGTCTCCGGCGCGCCCTGGGGCAGCGCGGGCATCCTGCCCATCCCATGGGCGTACCTGCGGATGATGGGCCCCGAAGGCCTGCTGCGGGCGACCCAGGTGGCGATCCTCAACGCCAACTACATCGCGGCGCGACTGCGCCCGTACTACCCGGTCCTGTACTCGGGGGCGCATGGCCTGGTCGCCCACGAGTGCATCCTCGATCTGCGTCCCCTGACGGCCAGTTCGGGAGTCTCCGTCGACGATGTCGCCAAGCGGCTGATCGACTACGGCTTCCACGCGCCGACGATGTCGTTCCCGGTGGCCGGAACGCTCATGGTCGAGCCGACCGAGTCGGAGGGCCTCGCCGAGATCGACCGGTTCTGCGACGCCATGATCGCGATCCGCGACCATCACATGTCGGCCGAGACGATGGGCGTGAACACGGCCATGATCAAGGCGACGACCTTCGGCGTCTCGGCACTCTACACCGGCGTCGCCGGCGCCCTCGGTGCGTGCGCCATCGCCTATGTCGCGCCGGACAGTTTCGAGC
>JAUHZW010000167.1 GCA_030425745.1 Actinomycetes bacterium | reverse complement strand
GCCGACCCTGCTGCTCATCATGAACGTCACCCTGGTGGCGACGATCTGGTTCGGCGGCCACCTTGTGAACGACGGCAGCATGCCGATCGGAAACCTGCTGGCCTTCCAGGCGTACATCATGCAGATCCTGTTCTCGGTGATGATGGCCGTGATGACCATGATGATGGTCCCGCGAGCAGCGGCCTCGGCCGAGCGGATCCAGGCCGTGCTGGAGACCACCCCGGCCATCGACGAGCCCGACCGAGCGCGGCTGCCCGCGGGCGGGCCGGGGCGCATAGAGCTCGAGAACGTGACCTTCCGCTACCCGGGTGCGGAGGATCCCGTGCTGGCGGGCCTCTCCTGTGTGATCGAGCCCGGCATGACGACGGCGATCGTGGGTGGCACCGGGTCGGGCAAGTCCACCCTGGTCAACCTGCTGCCGCGCCTGCTCGACGTCAGCGACGGCAGGATCCTCATCGACGGGGTCGACGTCCGTGACATGACCCTGGCCGACCTGTGGTCGCTGTTCGGGATCGTGCCGCAGCGATCGTTCCTGTTCAGCGGCACGGTCGCGAGCAATGTGCGGTTCGGTCGGGCAGAGGCGACCGACGAGCAGGTCTGGGACGCCCTGCGCATCGCGCAGGCCGAGGAGTTCGTGTCCGACCTTCCCGAGGGACTCCAGGCCCGGGTCGAGCAGGGTGGGGTGAACTTCTCCGGCGGCCAGCGGCAGCGGCTCGCGATCGCCCGCTGCGTCGTCCGTGAACCGCTGATCTACCTGTTCGACGACAGCTTCTCCGCTCTCGACTACGCGACGGATGCCCGGTTGCGCGCCGCGCTGTCCGCGCGCACCGAGGGGCGCACGGTCATCATCGTCGCCCAGCGGATCAGCACCATCCGCAACGCCGGGCGCATCATCGTGCTGGACCGCGGGGCGATCGTCGGCATCGGCACGCATGACGAGCTCCTGGACTCCTGTCCTGCCTACCGCGAGATCGCCGAGTCACAGGTGCAGCTCGAGGAGGCACCATGAGCGGCGGCGCCGCGACTCAGGCCGGTCCGAGGGGTCCCATGGGTGGAGGCCCGATGGGGCGACCCGGCCACATGGGCATGGGCATGGCGCCCTCCACGTCGAAGGCGCAGGACTTCCGCGGGTCGCTCAAGCGGTTCTCCCGGCGGTTGCGCCCGGAGGGCTGGGTCGTCGGTGTCGTGCTGGTGCTCGGCATGGCCAGCGTGTTCCTGTCCGTCCTCGGCCCGAAGCTGCTCGGCAACGCGACCAACATCGTGTTCGAGGGCTTCATCAGCAGCCAGTTGCCAGCGGGGGTGACCCAGCAGCAGGCCGTCGCCATGCTCGAGCAGCAGGGCAAGGCGGATCAGGCGCAGATGGTCGCAGCGATGACCCTCGAGCCCGGCACGGGCGTCGACTTCAGCGCGCTCGCCCGGCTGCTGTCGGTCATCGTCGTGGTGTACGTCCTCAGCTCCGTGCTCGGATGGGCCCAGAACTACCTGATGGCCGGTGTCACGCAGCGCACCATGTACCGCCTGCGCGAGGAGGTCGACCTCAAACTCGGACGCATGCCGCTGCGCTACTTCGACCGCGCCTCGCGAGGCGACGTCCTGAGCCGTGTCACCAACGACATCGACAACATCTCGATGACGCTGCAGCAGACTCTCACCCAGATGATCACCGCTGTGCTGACCGTGATCGGCGTCCTGGGGATGATGTTCTGGATCAGTCCGCTGCTGGCCGTCATCTCGCTGCTCACTGTGCCGCTCTCGTTCTGGGTCACCATGCTCATCGCCAAGCGCTCGCAGCCGCAGTTCATCCAGCAGTGGACGTGGACGGGCAAGCTGAACGGCAAGGTCGAGGAGACGTTCACCGGGCTGGAACTGGTGAAGGTCTTCGGACATCGTGATGCCACGCTCGAGGAATTCGACGAGGCGAACGAGCGGGTCTTCGAGAGCAGCTTCCGGGCCCAGTTCATCTCCGGGATCATCCAGCCGGCCATGACGGTCATCTCCAACCTCAACTACGTGGCGATCGCGGTCATCGGCGGCCTGCGCGTGGCATCGGGGACGATGTCCCTGGGCGATGTGCAGGCCTTCATCCAGTACTCGAGGCAGTTCACGATGCCGATCACGCAGATCGCGGGGGTGGCGAACCTGCTGCAGTCGGGTGTCGCCTCTGCCGAGCGGGTGTTCGAGCTCCTCGATGAGCCGGAGGAGTCACCCGACCCGGAGACCGCGGTGGCGGACTCCCCGGTCCGTGGCCGGATCGTCTTCGACCGCGTCAGCTTCCGCTACGAGCCGGACCGGCCGCTGATCGAGGACTTCTCCCTCACCGTCGAGCCCGGACAGATCGTCGCCATCGTCGGACCCACCGGCGCAGGGAAGACCACGCTGGTCAACCTGCTGCTGAGGTTCTACGACATCGACTCCGGTCGCATCACCATCGACGGGCTCTCCACCGCCGACATGCGCCGCGATGATGTCCGGCGGTGTTTCGGCATGGTGCTGCAGGACACCTGGCTGTTCGACGGCACGATCCGGGCGAACATCGCCTACGGCGCGCTGCACCCCACGGAGGAGCAGGTGGAGGCCGCTGCCGAGGCCGCCCGCGTGGACCACTTCGTGCGCACGCTGCCCGACGGCTACGAGACCGAGCTCACCGAGTCCGGCGAGAACATCAGCGCGGGGGAGCGACAGCTGCTCACCATCGCCAGGGCCTTCCTCTCCGATCCGCCGATCCTCATCCTCGATGAGGCCACGAGCTCGGTCGACACCCGCACCGAGGTGCTCATCCAGGAGGCGATGGCCGAGTTGCGGTCCGGGCGCACCGCGTTCGTGATCGCCCACCGACTGTCGACGATCCGCAACGCCGACATCATCGTGGTGCTGGAGGAAGGGAGCATCGTCGAGCAGGGAAGTCATGAAGAACTGCTCGAGCGCGACGGCGCATACGCCCGGCTCTACCGAAGCCAGTTCGCCGAGCCCGGTGCCTGACGCCCAGTAGCTGTCAGGAGGCTGACAGTCGGCGCTGGACATCGGTGACGGCGGCCTTGTCCAAGCCGAGTCCCTCGCGCAGGTAGGCGCCCCGGGAGCCGTACGTGCGGTTGATCGCGTGGATCGCGGCACCGAGGTAGTCCGGGTGGACCCAGAGGATGTCGCGCAATGCATCACGGTCCCCGCCGGCCTCGGCGAACTCGTCGAGGATGACGTCGTACGTCGGCGCCCAGGAGGTGTTGCTGGCGAGGTAGTCCTCGAGGATCTCATCGTCGTGGACGCCCGCGACGTGCTGCAGCAGAGCGATGCCCCAGCCGGTCCGGTCCTTGCCCGCCGTGCAGTGCACCACCGACGCGCCGGTCGCGTCCCCCACGCCCAGGAGGAGGTCCCGGAAGCCCACGTGGGCCGAGTCGAACGTGACGAACTCGGCGTACGCCGTGGTCATGAGATCGAAGGCCCGGCCGCCACCGAGCCCGGCGTTGAGCTCGTCCACCGTCACCCGGTTCACGTGGTGGGCGAACACTGCGGCAATGGCCGAGGCCCCGTTGGCAGGGCCATCGGCCATGACATCCAGCAGGCGCAGGCTGATGCTCGATGGCAGGTGGTCGCCTGCGATGGCGACCTCCTGCGCGGTCCGCAGATCGAAGACCTCCGTGATGCCCATGTCCGGCAGTTGGCCGAGAGGCGTGGGCTCGGCGCGGTCCAGCTCACTGGACCGGAAGACCACGCCCGGGGCGAAGTCGCCCGAGGCGTGGCCTCCCGCGTCCCGGAAGTTGGTGATGTCAGGCAGCACGGACCGAGCGGTTCACCGCGGAGATGATGGCCTTGAGCGACGACGTCGTGATCGACGGGTCGATGCCGACGCCCCAGTAGATCTGGCCGTCCACGGCGCACTCGACGTACGACGCCGCCTTGGCGTCACCGCCCGCGGACATCGCGTGCTCGACGTAGTCGAGGACCCGGACGTCCACGCCGTGCGTCGCCATCGCGTTGCAGAACGCGGCGATGGGGCCATTGCCACGGCCGTTGAGTTCGCATTCGTCACCGTTGTCGACGAGGGTGACGGACAACTCGGTCTCACCGTCGACGGAGGAGTCCTGCTTGACGCTGACGAGCCGGAATCGACCCCAGGGTGCCGCGGGATCGGGCAGGTACTCACCGGAGAAGGTCGCCCACATCTCGCCCGGACCGACCTCGCCGCCCTCGTCGTCGGTCACATGCTGGATCACCTGCGAGAACTCGATCTGCAGACGCCGCGGCAGGTCCAGGTTGTGCTCGGTGCGCATGATGTAGGCGACGCCGCCCTTGCCCGACTGGGAGTTCACCCGGATGACGGCCTCGTAGGTACGGCCGACGTCCTTGGGGTCGATGGGCAGGTAGGGCACGGCCCACATGTGGTCATCGACATCGATGCCGAGGTCGGCCGCCTCGGCCTCCATCACCTTCAGGCCCTTGTTGATGGCGTCCTGGTGGGAGCCGGAGAAGGCCGTGTAGACGAGGTCGCCGCCGTAGGGGTGCCGCTCGTGGACGGGGATCTGGTTGCAGTACTCGACCGTGCGGCGGATCTCATCGATGTCGCGGAAGTCGATCTGCGGGTCGATGCCCTGGCTGAACAGGTTCATGCCGAGCGTGACGAGGCAGACGTTGCCGGTGCGCTCACCGTTGCCGAACAGGCAGCCCTCGATGCGGTCGGCCCCGGCCATGTAGCCGAGGGCTGCCTGTTCGGAAACGGT
>JAUHZW010000166.1 GCA_030425745.1 Actinomycetes bacterium | reverse complement strand
GTCGCCCACGCGCAGGGCGTCGATCACCGAGGCTTCCGTCGGCGCGTCCAGGTGGGAGGTCGCCTCGTCCAGGATGAGGATCGGCCGCTGGGAGATCAGGGCCCGGGCGATCGCGATGAGCTGCCGCTGACCGGCGGCCACATCACTCCCCCCACTGCCGATCCGAGCGTCGAGGCCACCCAGCTGATCGATCACGGACGCCTGGATGCCCAGAGCGTCGATGACCATGTCGATGACGTCCTGGGGAGCATCCGGGCGGCTGGCCAGCAGGTTCTCGCGCAGGGTGCCGGTGAAGACCGTGGGCTCCTGCGGGACGTAGGCGACCTGCTGACGCAGCCAGGACTCGCTGACGTCGGCGAGGGGCTGGCCCTGGATCTCGATCGTTCCTTTGATGGGGGAGTAGAACCGCAGCCCCAGCTTCACCAGGCTCGACTTGCCGCCGCCGGTGCGCCCCACCACCACGAGGTGCTCGCCGCGACTGACGTCGAGACTCGCATCCTTGAGCACCCAGCCGGCCTTGGAGTAGGCGAACCACACGCTCTCGAAGCGCAGCGCGGGGACGGGTGCGCCGTCAACCGAGGCCGACGCATCGGGGGTGAGGGTTCCCGCGAGCTGGCCGTCCGGTGGCAGGTGCGTCAGGCCGACCACCTGGTCCAGGGCCACCCCCGTCTGCCCGTAGACCGCCTGCATGGTGGCGATGGTGGAGATCGGGCTGATCCCGTTCTGCAGGTAGGTGGCGAACAGCACCATGGTGGCCACGGCCAAGGCCCCGCTCACGGCATCACGCCCTCCGATGCCCACGATGAGCGCGATGTCGAGGGCCACGACGAACTGCGTCGCAGCCGCGAAGGACTTGAACACGTACGAGGCCCGCAGCAGGGCGGTGCGCTCGTACTCGTTGAACCGGGCGAAGGATGCGCGATGGTGGTCCTGAGTGCCGTAGGCGCGGATCGTGGCGCCACCGCGCACCGCATCGCGCAGGGACACGGTCACGTCACTGATGCCTGCGATGTTCCGGCTCAGGGCCCACCGCTGCGCACGCTGCAGGATGACCGCGAACACGATGATCACGGGGAACACGGTGTAGGCGACGAGGGCGAGCTCGGCGTCGAGGATGACGAGCAATCCGCCGACGAAGACGAGGGTGACGATCGCGCTGACGATCGTGCGAGCCCCACCGCGAACAGCGTCTTCGAGCAGTTCGATGTTGTTGGTCAGCTTGCTGACGATGGCCCCGACGCGTTGCCGGTCGAAGTAGGCCAGGTGCACGTCGAGGAGTGCGCGGAAGGCCTGGACGCGAAGACGCGCCAAGGCGCGTTGACCGATCCACGGGATGAGGAAGTCCGCACCGAACAGGGCGAGGCCGGAGATGACGGCGACCACGACGAGGGCGACGATCACCGTGGTCAGGCGGGCTGAGCCTCCCGTGCCGGTGATCTCGGACAGCAGGTCCATGCTCAGGTAGATCGGGACCAGGGACGCCACGGCGGTGACGGCGACCGCCACGATCGCCACGACGATCCAACGCCGGTCCGGGCGCAGCAGGACGCCGATCTGGGCCCGTCGTCGACGGGCGGCCTCCCGTCGGTGGCGGCGCCTGTCTGCGGAGCCTTGGGCGGGCGTCTTCTCTGCTGCAGTCGCCCGCGTCGAGGTGTCGGCGTGCGCACTGGCGGACGCATCGGGGTGCTTGTCGGTGTGTGGAACGGCCGGGGCTGCGGTGACGGTCGCCGGGGGAGCCGGTGCAGTTCCCGGGGACTCAGCCGGTGCAGGGGCGTCGGGCAGCGGGACCAGGGCGCCCTCCCTGAGGGACCCGCGACCCTGCGTGGGCCCGAGGTTCGAGGAGTGGGTCGCGACCGTCAGGAGGGAACGGCCTGCACGCTCCTCGGCGATGCCACGATCGACGTTCGCGAGGGTGGTGGCGTCCAGGCCGACCGTCGCGGAGTCCAGCAGCAGGAGGTCCGCCTCCAGGAGCAGGCCACGGGCCAGGCGCACCCGCTGTTGCTGCCCCCCGGAGAGGACGACGCCGCCCGCGCCACCGAGCTGGGTCTCCCACCCGTCGGGCAGGCTCGCCACCACGTCGTCCAGGTGCGCTCGGGCGGCTGCGCGCTGCACCTGCTCCTCGGTGGCCTCGGGCATTCCGTACGTCACGGCCTCCCGCAGTGAGCCCGAGAAGATCACATCGTCACTGGCCACCAGGGCGGTCCGGGGCACGGCCACCTGCCCCCGGGCGTGCGGCAGCAGCCCGTGCAGGGCCTGCACCAAGGTGGACTTGCCCGATCCGGTGGCGCCCTGGATGCCGAGCGACCCCTGGGCGGGAAGCTGCAGGTCGACGTCCCGGAGGATGACCTGCCCGTCGTCGGAGACGCTCAGATCGCGCACCTGGACATCGGCCGCGGAGGCGCGCGGGTCCGCACCGGCATCGGGCCACGCCAGCACCTCCTCGATGCGCTCTGCGGCGGCCGCAGCATCCTGACCCTCGCTGACGGTCGAGCCCAGGGCCACTGTCGGGGCGGCGACCTGGAGCATCAGGAGGCTCACCGTGACCAGTTCGCCCAGGGAGACGAGTTCGTCGTTGGCGATCAGGTAGGCCCCGACACCGAGGGTGAGGGCGAAGAACAGATACGGGATCGAACTGAGCACAGCCGTGAAGCGAGCGTTGCGCATCAGGACCGGGGTCATGGCCCTGCGTGCGCGTTCGACCAGGTTCGCGACCTTCCGGTAGGTCGGGTCGCGGGCATCGTCGGCCCGGACCGCGTCGATGGCCTGGAGGCTCTCGTCGATGGACGTGGTGGCGTCACCGAGGAGATCGCGGGCGGTGGTGGGCGCTGTCGTGTCCCGACGGACGCGGAGCAGGGACAGCCCGAGCACGAGAGCGACGGGCAGGAGAGCCACCACACCGAGCCAGTGATGGTGGTAGCCCGCGCTGACGACCAGAAAGGCATAGCCTGCGATGACCTGCGCTACCACTCCGATCCCGCCGCTGAGGAAGGAGCGGATGAGCCGCAGGTCCGCCGTGCCGCGGGCGACGATCTGCCCCACGTCGAGGGAGCGCAGCGTGAGCAGGTCGACGCGCAGGATGCGGTCGAAGATCCGGCCGCGGATATCCGCCTCGGTGTCCATGGCCGCGTGCGTGACGGCCCACGCCCGGGGGATCCACAGGACGGCCCCGACGAGGGCGATGGCGGCCAGCGCCAGGCTCCAGCGGACGACCTGATCGGAATCGCCCGCTCGAACGGCGTCGACGACGAAGCCCATCACGACCATCGTGAGATAGGCCGGCACGGCCGTCGCGGTCGCCAGGACGACGGCGCCGATGATGCGTCGCCGGTAGGGCCGCAGCAGGTGAAGCAGGCTGGCGGTCCCGGACATCGCAGGGAGGCGCGTGGTCGCCAGGGGATCCCCGGTCACCGGTGGCAGGGTAGAGGCATTCGATCAGGCGTCGGCGCGGGACCGGCTGTCGCGGCTGCTCCATGTGGCCTGGTGGGAGGTCCAGTAGTCCGTCCACATCGTGGTGATCCGCTGGCGGGCGCGGTCTTCCACCGACCCGCTGTCGGGCAGGAGCGAGGAGTGATCGACGACCGTGTCGACGACGTTGTCCACGACGTTGTCGACATCGACGTCCACGTCGACATCCACATCGATCACCGTGATGGCGTCGACATCTACGTCGATGTCCACGTCAACGTCAACGTCCGTGTCAACGTCGACGTCCACGTCGATATCCGTGTCGATATCACTGTCGGCATACGGTGTCAGGGTCGGAGCGACGAGGCCGGCGGGGACGGTCACCGTGACGGCGGGGAAGCCGTTCACCTCCCGGACCTCGAAGACCGTGGCGTTGGGGAAGCGGGTGCCGAAGCTCCGCTCCAGGATGCGACGCGGCTCGACCCGGACCCGGTCAGCGAAGAACGCATCCTCGCGGGTGCGGTTGTCCAGGTAGGCGTCGATCTCCTGCTGCGTGGGCACCGGGTGGGTGTAGTTCAGCGCCATGGAGATCCACGATCCACGCTCGTGGGCCATGCAGTCGACGACGAAGTCTGACGCGCCGGCGGCGCGTAGGGCGGCCTCCGGATCGGACTGGACGCGACGGAGTTCGTCGGTGTCGGTGCAGACGTCGATGAGGAGCTTCTCGAGGGCGGTCATGGTCATGATGCGTCTCCCTTCGGGGTTGATGATGCCGCAGCCGGGTCGTTCGCGCGCATGCTTTGCACGAGGTCGACGTCGATCAGGGCCGGTTCGCGAGGCGGGACAAACATGGTGGAGATGCCGGTGACGTGCTCCGGGCGCAGTTCGCTGAGCGGAATCGGCCAGATCCGCGCCTTGGCCAAGGGATGCTGGGCGGCCTCGTAGATGACGATGACGTGGTCGTCGCCGTAGAGCTCCTGCAGATGCTTGGTCAGCATGCCGAGGTTGCGGGAGTCGAAGCGGTCCTCGGGGTAGCTGGAGTCGCCGACGAGCGCCACCTGCCACAGCACGAGCGGCACACGAACGTCGATCTGGATGCGTCGGGTGAGGTAGTAGGTCGCCTCATAGGTCTGCATCCCCTGAGCAGCCGGATCGATCTCCAGGTCAGCGATCATGCAGTCCTCGGCGGAGATCCCCGGAAGCATCTCGGCCGGCAGGCCCATCGCCCGCACCTGGTTGATGGCCTCGAAGGTGGGATCGACGAACACCCCGGGATGGCCGTAGAAGACCATGACCACGTTCTTGCCCCGACGGACCAGCTCGACAG
>JAUHZW010000165.1 GCA_030425745.1 Actinomycetes bacterium | reverse complement strand
CCCTCCGGCTACGCCGACGTCTCAGGCACTGCTGTGACCACGACGTTGTCCTGATACCCGCCGTTGTCGGGGTCGTAGTATCCGCCGCAGCTGATCAATGTCAGGCGGGGTGGCCCGTCCACGGCGAAGAGCTCTTCATAGGGCAGCCGCTTCTTCAGGATGGATTCTCGCGACACCACCGTGTAACGCAGCCTCTCCCCCGCGTCGTTGCGGACCACCACGGGATCTCCGACGTTCAGTTGACCGAGGTCATAGAACACGCCATGCCCCTGCGTGCGACTGTCGCGGTGGGCCACCAGCACTGCTGAGCCCCGATCAGCGCCTGGCGGAACACCGAGGTCGTACCAGCCGACGAGCCGGACATCATCCGGCACCGCGAGCGCGTCGTTCTCGTCGATGCCGACCGGGACGACCCGGGTGTCGACACTGATATCCGGGATGCGGACCTTCCGCGGCACCGGGTACGTCGCCTCCGACGGGGTCGGAGACGCACTCGGCGAGGCCGTGCCCGCCTCCGGTGAGAGACCGTCCGAGGCGGAGGCGCTCGGCCTTGCCGACGGGCTCACCGACACGGGCGCTGACGATGACGGGCGGCTGCCCACCGTCGCGACATTCGCCTCCTGATAGGCCTGCCACTGGGTCCACCCGATCACGGCGAGGCCCGTTGCCAGCGCGATCCCGCTGACGACCATGACGACCCACGCAACGCGGCTCACGTTCTCACCCTAATCTCCCGATGCCCCGATTCCCTCGGGCAATGACGGGGCCCGCCCCGCACTCAGTCCGCCGGCGGGGCGGGCCCCATGAGGGACCTCGCGAGAGGAGGGGGGCTACTCGCGTGGTCCAAGCAGGCGCAGACTGGCGATACCGGCTCCGACCATCCCCAGGAGCGCCAGAACGAGCGCCCAAACAGGAGTGGAGGATGCGGAGGCACCGTCACCAGCAGGAACGGCCTGCGGGATCGTTGCGGCCTCGGGAACCGCAACGCTTGTGGGTGTTTCCGGAGTCTCCTCGACCGTAGCCGGGAGAGGAACGGCGACCGGGGTCGGCTCGGCAGCTGGCTCCTCGACCGTGGCCGGCAGCGGCACTGCGACTGCCGTGGTCTCAGGTGTCGTTGGCGGCGTAGTGGGCGCCGGCGATTCCGTCGGAGTCGGCGTGGGAGTCGGAGTCGACGTGTCCGTCGGCGTGGGAGTCGGAGTCGACGTGTCCGTCGGCGTCGGAGTCGGAGTCGACGTGTCCGTCGGCGTCGGAGTCGGAGTCGACGTATCCGTCGGCGTCGGAGTCGGAGTCGACGTATCCGTCGGCGTCGGAGTCGGAGTCGACGTATCCGTCGGCGTCGGAGTCGGAGTCGACGTGTCCGTCGGCGTCGGAGTCGGAGTCGACGTGTCCGTCGGCGTCGGAGTCGGAGTCGACGTGTCCGTCGGCGTCGGAGTCGGAGTCGACGTGTCCGTCGGCGTCGGAGTCGGAGTCGGCTCTGGAACGCTGCAACCGTTGTTCCAGATCGCCTGCCCGTCAGCGTCCCAGTTCTTACCCGCGTATGTGACCGTGACCTCTTCTGTCACCCTGTCCTGACCCTGGCCGACCGTCCGTGTGAAGGTGTACGAGAACGACGGAATGATGTCGCCGCTGTGGTCTCCGTGCCCGTTCGAATCCCAGTTGTTGGCCTCGTCGACGCTGGACATATCGACATCATTGGAGGTGTACGGATTCGAGTCGGACGCCGTCGCATGGCAGATGCGCACCTTGTCCGCCGGCGTGGCTGACGCTGGAGCATTGGCGACAAGCATCCCGGTCGCGCCCGTCACCCCCAGGCCCAACGACACGGCAAGGGCCACTGCCGCCGGTCGACGTGACGTGGATCGTTGCGTTGCCATGGCTGCCCCCAGCTCCCGAGAGAATTGACTTCATCGAGAGTCCCGCGTGGGGGTTGGAAAAGACAGCCCGATCGCGGTCAATTGCCCGCACATGGCGGGCATTGCCCGGGCAATTGACTACGCAGACTCGCTGTCGCCCTCGTCGAGCATGCCGCGGAGGCTGGCGAGGCGAACAGCCTCGCGGCGGCCACCGACACCGAAGTAGCGGTAGATGACCATGGTCTCCTGACGCACGGTCGACTCGCTGAAGCCGACCCGCTTGGCGATCTGTGAATTGGTCAGGCCCTTGGCCATCAACTGCAGGATCTGCGTCTGCCGATCGGTCAGCACGCTCGGGGCCGCGCGTCGAGTCTGCGCACCGGTCGTCGCGGACTGCAGAACGGTGAGCTCGCCGGTGGGGAAGGCATTCGCCTGATCCGAGGCGTTCAGCATCTCCACTGCACGGTCGGGTGATGCGGCGATGCTGACGAGCAGAGACAGGTACAGGGCCAGTACGGATGAGACGCCCATCGCGTCGGCGCGAAGCTCCTCAGCGTTCGGGGACTCAGCGAACGTCACCTGAAGAGCCCCCACCCGCTGGTTGGGCAGGCTGAGGGGCCACACTCCGACGGGCTCGAAGGGCCCCTCCGCGGGAATGGTTCGCGGATACGTCTCACTGGCCTCAAGTTCGTCAGTGACAAGCACAGCATCGCCGGTGCGCACAGCATCAGCCATCGGGTCGACGTCCCACAGGGACAGGGAGACATAGCGGTCCGCATCCGAGGCCGTGAGCCCGAACGTTCCGACGCCATGGAGCGAGCCGTCCGCACCGAAGAGGGAGACGACACAGGATCGGGGCTGGTGGCGCGCCAGGATGCTGAGCACGACCTGCTGGCTGATCTGATCGCAGGTGGGGCGGGTCATGAGGAACCGCACCATCTCCAGCATGGCCTCTGAGCTCGTCACGTCCTCACGACGCCGCGCGAAGGGACGCTCACGACGCTCGGTCGCGTTCTCCTTCGCCACTGTCCGCTCCCCTGTGATGATCCGGCCCCGAGTGCTGCGCACCCGGCACCCTGCAGGTATGAGCATAGGGTCCCGCTGGTATCAACGGTGGCAGATGACACCGGCCGGACAATGATCGGTGGCGATGATCGCCACCTCAGCCGCTGAGATGGGACGCGCTACGCTCCCCAGAATCAGGTGAGAGAGGACCACCCATGGAGAAGCCCCAGCGCGACGAGTCGCAAGACGCCGAGCGGCACGCGGAGGACATCAAGCACCATCCGCACGCCCATGAGAGCGAAGAGGACGAGGACTAGCGCTTCACCAGGCCGCGCTGCCGCCAGCCCATCACAGCCAGGACCGACAGCCCGGACATCACGCTGGCCACGCTGACGAAGGACCCGATCGAGAACGCGCTGCCGAAGCTGCCGATCGATCCGATCGAGAACGCTGAGTTCCGTGATCCGATCGACATCACCGAATCGGTGGATGCGATGGACAGCAGGCTCCGCGTCGAACGGATGCTCCACTTCGAGGTGGGTTCGTCATTCACCGTTGCTCACTCCTTCATCGTTCAACCGGCCTGATCAGGCCTGTGGATGGCCCAGGGCACGCAGCACGTCGCGCTTGCCCTCCTTGCCGCTGGACAGCAGCCCGAGAGCCCCGGTGAAGGACACGATCGTGTCGCCGTCGGACATCGTGACCTTGCGGTTGACCCCGATCTTCCCGAACTCCAGATCGGTGTCGGCGAGAACGAGGCTGTGGATCACACGAGTGGGGCCCGTGCCCGACCCGGCGTCACCGTTCCAGTCCATGATCACGCACGACGAGTCGGTCAGCGCCACGAGTATCGCCGGAGTCATGCCCTCCGCGGCCGCAGCCGCTTCACGGGCAGCACGAGCACCCGCCACGGCTGACGCCCCGGCCACGATTCCACCGGCGGCATCCCCGAGTGTCGAACTGACCGCATCATCGATCGCGCCCTCCTCGACCCCGTGCACGATGATCTCGCCGGCCGTGGCACCCCCGGCAGCACCCGCGATGCTCGCCGTGATGGCACTTCCGGCCGAGAAGATTCCAGCGTGTCGCACGGGAACCCCGAGAAATGCGGCACCACGTTCGATCAGATCAGTCTCAGAGGTCACGCGATCACCGTAGCCGCGATCAGACCCAGATCGCGATGACGGCCATGAGGACCAGCCCAGCGATACTGAACAGCCACTTGACGCGCCGATCCTCCTTCGGCGGCAGGAACTCCTCGCGGAGGATGTCGAGGCTGGCGATGTAGATGAAGGTGCCGGCGGCGATCGCGTCGAACACCGCTTCGAACACCTGCTCACCCGAGGAGTCCAGGAGGGCGGAGACAACGGTGCCGATGAGGATGCCGATGGGGGTCATGAGGGCGAACCCGAAGACGAGACGACGCGCCCGCTGCAGCAATCGGCCGCCACCGCGCAGATCTGCCGCGTTACCCAGCGGAAATCGTCGGTCTGCCAGCTCAACTCGGCCAACGGGTCGTCCGCATGGGCGTCGAAACCGGCGGAAATCACGATCAGTTCGGGCGCAAAGTCGCGCAGGCGCGGCAACGCCCGATCGCCCCATGCGGCGCGCATTTCCGCCCCGCCCGTATGCGGCGCCAACGGCAGGTTCAACACATTGTCATGACCACCGCGCTCCGACGCAGCACCGCTGCCAGGCCAGAGCGGCCGCTGCTGCGAGGTTATCACCAGCGCGCGCGGATCGTCCCACAGCAGATCCTGGGTTCCGTTGCCGTGATGCACGTCGAAATCCACCACCGCGACACGGGACAGCCCGTGCCGCTCCAGCGCATGTTTTGCCGCAATCGCCGCGTTGCCGAACAGGCAAAACCCCATC
>JAUHZW010000164.1 GCA_030425745.1 Actinomycetes bacterium | reverse complement strand
CGGTCATGCGCCACCAGGCGAGGCCGTAGAACCGCATCTGGAACATGGCCTTGCCCGCGTAGGCCTCCGAGGGGGCTCGGCCGGTCTTGTAGTCGACGATCCGGATCAGACCGTCCGGGGAGACGTCGACCCGATCCACGAATCCCCGCATTTGGAACCCGTCGTCGATCATCGCGTCGACCGTGACCTCCCGGGCATGTGGCTCCAGCCGGGTGGGGTCCTCCATGGTGAAGTAGCTGTCGATGAACGAGGCCGAACCGAGCTCCGGATCACCACCCGGCTCGGGTCGCAGCGCATCGAGTTCCTCCGGCGAGGTGTCGCCCATCTCCACGGCCGCGTCGTCGAGGAGCCGATGTGCGGCCTCCGGCGTGCGCTCCGCCGCGGGAAGGTCGAACAGCCACTCGAGAGCCCGGTGCACGAGGGTGCCGCGGACCGCGGCGGGCGATGGGTCCTCCGGCAACCGGTCGATCGAGCGGAACCGGAAGAGCAGCGGACAGGTCGTGAAGTCACCGGCGCGTGAGGGGGACAGAGAGGCGGGGAACCGACCGGTCGCCGCGAGGTCCGACATGTCACGGAAGCCTAGTAGCGTTCACCGGGTGCCCAGCGATGACATCCATGCACCGGACACCACCCCGTCGAGCATCGGTGCCGCTCGACGCCGTGGTTCGTTCGCTGTCGGTGACCTCGTCCAGCTGACCGATCCCCGCGGCAAGATGCACACGATCACTCTCGCGGAGGGTGCGGCGTACCACACGCATCGAGGTGCTCTCCCGCACGACGAGATCATCGGACGTCCCGAGGGGATCGTCGTGACGTCGAGCAATGGCACGAGCTACCTGGCCCTGCGGCCGATCCTCGACGACTTCGTGCTCGCCATGCCGCGCGGGGCCCAGGTGATCTATCCGAAGGATGCGGCGCGGATCGTGGGGCTCGCCAATCTCGGCGCGGGAGCACGGGTCGCTGAGGCCGGGGTGGGTTCTGGTGCGTTGACCTGCTCGCTCCTTCGCGCGGTCGGCGACGCCGGAGAGGTGCACAGTTACGAACGGCGCCCGGAGTTCGCGCAGGTCGCCACGGGCAATGTGGAGAAGTGGTTCGGTCATAGGCCGGCCAACTGGGCCCTGACGATCGGGGACATGGCCCGTGATCTCACGCAACGGGATCTCGATGCTGTGGTGCTGGACATGCTCGCCCCCTGGGAGTGTCTCGAGAGCGTTGGTGCGGCACTCGCCCCCGGTGGCGTGCTGGTCTGCTACGTCGCCACCACCACTCAGATGTCACGTCTCGTCGAGACGATGCGCGTTCAGGGCGGTTGGACGGAGCCCCGCGCCGAGGAGTCTCTGCTGCGCACGTGGCATCTCGAGGGCCTTGCGGTGCGCCCTGACCATCGCATGAACGGCCACACGGCCTTCCTCATCACCGCACGCCGTCTTGCGCCCGGAACCGTGCTGCCACCGCGTAAGCGTCGTCCGGCCCCCGGTGCCTACGGCGAGGACTACACCGGCCCCGGTAGCGAGCGCGCCGCCGAGTAGTCCGCCACCGCGTGCTGGGACGGGTTCGGGGTTACAGTGGCGAGAAGGCAGGCGGACGTCAGGGCGGAGGAGTGATGAACGAGTCACCGGGCTGGGCAGCGCGGGTCCATGAGCTGGAGACCACCCTCACGGAGACGCGAGGCGAACTGGCCGCGCAGCGAGAGCACAATGCTCGACTGACCCAGACCCTGCGTGATGCACGGGAGCAGATCGTCACCCTCAAGGCCGAGGTCGACAAGCTCGGCGAGCCGCCCAGCACCTTCGGCACGGTCCTGTCCACGCACGACGACGGAACGGCGACCCTCGTGGCGTCGGGGCGCAAACTGCGCGTGGCCGTCAGCCCGGGAGTCGAGGCCGCATCCCTGCAGCCGGGCCGAGAGGTGCGGCTCAATGAGTCCCTGACGGTGATCGAGGCGATGACCTTCGAGGACACCGGTGAGATCGTCACCCTCAAGGAGGTGATGGCAGACCGCCAGCGGGCCGTGGTGGTCGGCCATACCGACGAGGAGCGGGTGGTGCGCCTCGCAGAGCCCCTGCACACCACGCGCCTCCGGGCGGGAGACTCGCTGCTGTGCGACATCCGGTCCGGGATCGTCTTCGAGCGGATCCCCAAGTCCGAGGTGGAAGAACTGGTCCTGGAAGAGGTGCCCGACATCCGCTATCGCGACATCGGCGGTCTGGGTGACCAGATCGATGCCATCCGCGATGCGGTCGAGCTGCCGTTCCTGCATCCGGAGCTCTACGCCGAGCACGAGTTGAAGCCGCCCAAGGGGATCCTGCTCTACGGACCGCCGGGCTGCGGCAAGACCCTCATCGCCAAGGCCGTCGCCAACTCCCTCGCGAAGAAGGTGGCCGAGCGCACGGGTGTGTCCGAGGCGCGCTCGTACTTCCTCAACATCAAGGGCCCCGAGCTGCTGAACAAGTACGTGGGTGAGACCGAGCGGCATATCCGGCTGGTGTTCCAGCGTGCGCGGGAGAAGGCATCCGAGGGTCTGCCGGTGATCGTCTTCTTCGACGAGATGGACTCGCTGTTCCGCACCCGTGGCACCGGTGTGTCCAGCGACGTCGAGAACACGATCGTCCCGCAACTCCTGAGCGAGATCGACGGCGTCGAGAGCCTCGAGAACGTCATCGTCATCGGTGCCTCGAACCGCGAGGACATGATCGATCCGGCGATCCTGCGTCCGGGTCGACTGGATGTGAAGATCAAGATCGAACGGCCCGATGCCGAGTCGGCGCATGACATCTTCGGCAAGTACCTGGTGGCCACCCTGCCCATCCATCGCGACGATCTCGCGGAGCACGGGGGCGACGGGCAGGCGGCGACCCAGGCGATGATCCAGCGCGCTGTCGAAACCATGTACGCCGAGACCGAGGACAACATGTTCCTCGAGGTGACCTACGCGAACGGTGACAAGGAGATCCTGTACTTCAAGGACTTCAACTCCGGGGCGATGATCGAGAACATCGTCGCCCGCGCGAAGAAGAGCGCGATCAAGGAGTTTCTGGACACCGGTGAGAAGGGCATCCGCGTGCACCACCTCCTCGATGCCTGCCACGACGAGTTCCGGGAGAACGAGGACCTGCCCAACACGACCAATCCTGACGACTGGGCGCGGATCTCCGGCAAGAAGGGCGAGCGCATCGTGTTCATCCGGACCCTCATTCAGGGCAAGAAGGGCTCGGAGCCGGGTCGATCCATCGAGAACGTCGCCAACACGGGGCAGTACCTGTAGATGACCGTCCATCGTGTGATGGGCATCGAGACCGAGTACGGGATCTCAGTGCCGGGCCATCCGGAGATCAACCCGACCGCCTCGAGCTCTCGCATCGTCCAGGCCTATGCCCAGGAGGCTCTTCCGCGGGCGCACGGCCGAGCCGGATGGGACTACGACCTCGAGACGCCGCTGCGCGACGCTCGCGGGTTCGACATGACGCGGGCTGACGCGGACCCGTCCCAGCTGACAGATGAGCCGGGCCTGGCGAATGTTGTGCTCACCAACGGCGCCCGGCTGTACGTCGACCACGCGCACCCGGAACTCTCCACACCCGAGGTCACCACTCCGCGCGACGCGCTGCTGTGGGACCGGGCCGGTGTGGAGATCATGCGTCGGGCCATGCACCTGGCCGGCCAGTACGGCGATCCGATCGTGCTCTACAAGAACAACACGGACAACAAGGGTGCCTCGTACGGCTGCCATGAGAACTACCTCATGGATCGCCGCACACCCTTCCCGGAGGTGATCAGGCACCTGACGCCGTTCTTCATCACCCGTCAGGTGTTCACCGGCGCCGGACGTCTTGGCGTGGGGCAGGACGGCCGGGTGAAGGCGTACCAGATCAGCCAGCGGGCGGACTTCTTCGAGGTCGAGGTGGGTCTGGAGACGACGCTGAAGCGTCCCATCATCAACACCCGAGACGAGCCCCACGCGGACCCTGAGCGCTACCGGCGCCTTCACGTCATCGTCGGTGATGCGAACCTGAGCGACACCGCCACCTTCCTGAAGATGGGCACCACATCGCTGGTCCTGGCGATGCTCGAGGCCGGAACCCTCGATGGCAAGGACTGGTGGCCCGTCGAGCCGGTTCGGGAGATGCACGAGGTGTCGCACGATCTCGACCTCAGCCATGAACTCGTGCTGTCCGGGGGGCGGCGCAGGACCGCACTGCAGGTGCAGACGGAGTTGTATGAGCTGGCGGAGACGTTCTGCTCCGCATCCATGGACGACGACACACGCGAGGTGCTCGACGCATGGCGCGACGTGCTCACCGACCTTGAGCACGACCCCTCTGCCGCCGCCGATCGAGTGGACTGGCTGGCGAAGCGCTCCCTGCTCGAGGGGTTCCGGCACCGGGAGGGGCTTGGCTGGGACTCACCGCGTCTGGCACTCATCGACCTGCAGTACGCGGACCTGAGGCCGGAGCGTGGGCTTGCCGCGAGGCTCGAGAACCGCGGACGTTTGACGCGCCTGGTTACGGATGAGCAGATCACCGCCGCCGTGACCGACGCCCCACGCGACACTCGTGCGTACTTCCGCGGGGAGTGTCTTCGTCGCTATCCCGAGTCCGTCGCGGCGGCGTCGTGGGACTCGGTCGTATTCGATCTGCCCGGTCGGGATTCCCTTCTGCGTGTTCCGATCCTGGAACCGCTGCGCGGAACGCAGGAGGCCGTGGGCGATCTCCTCGATCAGGCGGAGGACGCCTCCGCCTTGGTCGATGGCCTG
>JAUHZW010000163.1 GCA_030425745.1 Actinomycetes bacterium | reverse complement strand
TTCCCCGCCGCGTCCTGACCGCCGCATGCCTTGTCGCAGGCCTCATCGCTGTCTGCCTCACCGGCGCCCCGTCATCAGCGGCGGCGACGGATCCCTCCTGGTTCTGGGAGTGGTCCGACGGCTCACGGGCCGTCGCGCGGTCGGTCGCCGAGGACCGATTCGACACCTGGGAGCGGGTGCCGGCCGTCCGGGTTGCCAGTTCTCCCCGTGCCGGAGGCGTACGGGTCCTGCTGCAGGTGCACGACGCGGGTCGGTGGCGCACAGAGGACTCAGCCGTGACGGATGCGCGGGGACGTGCCTCCCTCAGGATCAATCCCTACTGCTCTGACGGTGCCTGGTGCACCGGCACCTCCCGCTACCGCCTGCGGGCCGGACCCGCGACGGCGACGTTCACGGTGACATTCACCCGGCGGCAGGGCCTTCCCTGACCCCGAACTCCTGCCCGTACCCCTCGCGCATGAGGTCGAGGAACGGCACCGCGTCGAAGGCCTCGGGACCAAGGACTCCCACGCCGGACCAGGCTCCTGATGCCAGCAGTTCAAGGGCGATGACAGGGTTCATCGCCGTCTGCCACACGACGGCCTGAGTGCCGTACTCGCGCATCGTCCAGTCGTTGTCCGCGACGTGGTAGAGGTACACCTCGCGGGGCTCGCCGTCTGTTCCGATGCCCGTGACCCACGTGCCGGCGCAGGTCTTCCCGGACATCCGGTCTCCCAGGGTGGCCGGATCCGGCAGCGCCGCAGCGACGACGTCGCGGGGGCTCACGGGATGCCCCTTCACCATGACCGGCTCCGTGCGATCGAGCCCGAGCTTGTTGAGGGTGCGGAGCACCTCGATGAACTCGTCCCCGAGCCCGTACTTGAAGGTGACGCGGTTGCAGTCGATCCACCGCGGCACGAGCAGGACCTCCTCGTGCTCGACGTTGATGACCTCCACGGGGCCGATGCCCTCGGGGAAGTCGAAGACCTCCGGCTCCGAGAAGGGCGCGGTGGTGAACCACCCGCGCCCCCGCTCCCAGATGACGGGTGGGTTGAGACACTCCTCGATCGTCGTCCAGATGGAGAACGAGGGTGCGAAGTCGTACCCCTCGATCACCAGGTTCGCGCCGTCGCGGATACCGATCTCGTCGATGGACGAGAACAGGTGATCAGCCGCATAGCGAGCGAACACATCGGCCAGGCCCGGCTCGACGCCCATGCCGCACAGCGCCAGCCGCCCAGCCCGTTCCCACTCACCAGCCATCGCGAACTGTTCGTCGCCGAGCTTCACTCCGACCTCTCGGAAGGGATCACGAGGGCTCGGGCGGGACAGGCTCATCGCGGTGTCGAGGTAGTCAGCCCCGGCCCGGAGCGCTCCGGAGAAGATGGGCATGACGAACCGGGGATCAACGACGTTGAGCACGTGCGTGATCTGGTGATCGCGGCACAGGCCGGCGACGGCGTCCGCGTCGGAGGCGTCGAGCTGTGCAGCCCGGAAGCGGGGATCCGCCACGCGTGCGACGACGGACTCCGCTCTCGCGGCGTCGTAGTCGGCGACGACGCACAGTTCGAAGAAGTCACGCCTCGCGGCGATCAGAGCGGCAGACGTACCGACGCCACCGGCGCCGACCATCAGGATCCTCATCGTTGTCACCTCAACTGGAGCAGGGTCAGGAGTCGAAGCCGAGACCGAGACGATCAAGCGTGCGCAGCCACAGGTTGCGGCGCCCCTCGTTCAGATCAGCCTGATGGAGAGCAGAGGTCGTCAGCCCGATGCCCCATCCGCGGATCGGCTCCGGTGGGAAGGGAAGGGGCTTGGTCCTCACCATCTCGAGCTCGGTGCGCTGAGTCTGACGACCGTCAAGCAGGTCCAGCATCGTCGCCGCACCGAAACGGGAGGAGCCCACGCCCAGACCGGTGTATCCGGCCACGTAGGCGAGTTTGCCGGAGAATGCCGTCCCCCAGAAGGGGCTGAACCGTGAGCAGGTGTCGATCGCCCCTCCCCAGGCGTGACTGAACCGGATTCCGGCCAGTTGCGGGAAGGTCTGCAGGAAGTGCTCAGCGAGTCGTTCGTACGACCCGTCATCGTTCTCGTACTGTGCGCCGAAACCGTTGCCGGGGTGATAGACCGCGTCGTAGCCACCCCACAGGATCCGGCCGTCGGGCGTCACCCGGTAGTAGTGGAACTGGTTGCCCGCATCACTGACTCCCTCGCGTCCGTCCCACCCGATCGCCGTCCACTGCTCGTCACTCAGTGGTTCGGTGGCGAGCACATAGTCGTAGACCGGCACCACATAGTGGCTCAGCCGCTTCAGCAGCGGCGGGTAGGCATTCGTCGCCAGCGCGACCCGCTGGGCCCGGACGGCACCCGCGGGGGTGGAGGCCAGCAGCGTCGTGCCCTCGTCCTCCAGACTCAGCACCGGAGAGTTCTCGTGGATCTCGACGCCGAGTTGCAGGCACGCCGACCGAAGACCCCAGGCGAGGCGGGCAGGGTCCACCAGCCCGACACCCGCGCGGTCGAGGACTCCACCGAGATAGGTGGGCGAGTGGATGCTGGCCTGAGCAGCGTCGCCGTCCAGCAGGACGAGATCCTCCCCCAGCGCCTGACCGGCTCGCGCGTAGTCGCGCAGATCGTCCCACTGGTGCGGCTCGATGGCCATGTCGATCTCGCCGGCCCGCGACCAGCCGCAGTCGATGTCCCAGTCCCGGATGACCGTCTCGATGGCCTGCAGGTTCTCCCGACCCATCGCCAACAGCGTCGACATCTCGTCCGGCCACCGCTCCAGACCGTTCATCAGCCCATGGGTGAGGGAGGCTGCGACGAATCCGCCGTTGCGACCCGTGGCGCCCTCGGCCACGCGGGCCCCCTCGACCAGCACGATGTGCCGGTCGGGGTCGGCCTGCTTGCCCAGGAAGGCCGCCCACAGTCCGGAGAAGCCGCCTCCGATCACCAGCAGGTCGGTGTCGATCACTCCGCTCACCGGATCAGCGGCGTCAGGTCTGTCGTCGGTGTCGAGCCAGAGGACCGAGCGCCGGGCCTCACGCACCGCTGCCTTGGCCGTCTCACCGGCGTGGTCATGGAAGATCATCACTGCTCCTCGAGGAGTTCACACGGCTGGGCGCGACCGACCGTCGCGTCGTCCCACCAGTCCCTTCGAGTAGTCCCCGCCATTCTACGAGCGGGAGAGCGTGTCCATGGTGATCGGAGAGCGTTCCAGCGCCTTGCGTCGACGCCAGCCGACGAACTGGGCGACGAGGACGATGGTCAAGGCGGTGAGGAACACCAGCGTGGCCAAGGCGTTCACCTGCACCGGAATGCCGCGTTGGGCCGCGCCCCAGATGTAGATCGGGAAGGTCACCAGGGTGCCCGCGTTGAAGAAGCTGATGATGAAGTCATCGAAGGACAGAGCGAAGCCCAGCAGAGCGGCACCGGCGATGCCGGGAGCCACGAGCGGAAGCGTCACGTACCGGAACGTCGCACGCGGGTCGGCGTAGAGATCACGTGCCGCCTCCTCCAGACGCGGATCCAGCCCCTGGAGCCGCGCCTTCACGGCCACGACGACGAACGAGATGGTGAACATGATGTGCGCGATGATCACCGTGAGCTCGCCGAGCGGGAACTTCAGGTTGAGGAAGAGCGCCAGCAGGCTGGAACCCATGACGACCTCAGGAGTCGCCATCGGCAGGAAGATCAGCAGGTTGGTGCTGCTGCGTCCGCGGAAGCGGTAGCGCACGAGCGCGAAGGCGATCATCGAGCCGAGGATCGTCGCCACGATGGTCGACACCAGCGCGATGCGCACGCTCATGCCGAACGACTCGCACACGCCCGGGACACCGCAGAGATTCGTCCACGCGTCGAGGGAGAACTCGTTCCACTTGGTGTTGTACTTGCCGGGGGGCTTGTTGAAGCTCAGCGCCCCCACCACGGCGATGGGCAGGAAGAGGTATGCCAGGACGACGAAGGCGATGACCGTCAGGAGATTTCGGCGGATCCAGCGCATCAGACCAGATCCTCCGTCCCGGATCGACGGATGTAGACCGCGACGATGGCCACGATCACCGCCATCAGCATCACGGACAGCGCGCTCGCTATCGGATAGTCACGGAACTGGATGAAGTTCACCTGGATGGCGTTGCCGATCATGCGGTCGCCTGTGGACCCCAGCAGCTGCGCGTTGATGTAGTCGCCGGCCGCAGGGATGAACGTCAGCAGCGTGCCGGCCACCACGCCCGGGAGCGAGAGCGGCCAGGTGATCTTCCGGAAGGTCGTGAAGGGCGATGCGTAGAGGTCGCCCGCGGCCTCGATGAGCCGACCGTCGATCTTCTCCAGTGCGGCGTAGAGCGGCAGGATCATGAACGGCAGGAAGTTGTAGGTCAGACCGGCGACAACAGCGATCCACGTGTTCAGGATGCGGCCGTCAGGCAGCAGGTGCAGATTGTTCAGGAACGTCGTGATCGGCCCCTCGTCGGCCAGGATCGTGCGCCACGCGTAGGTGCGCAGCAGGAACGACGCGAAGGTGGGCGCGACCACCAGCACGAGGAGCAGGCCTCGCCACTGCCCGCCCTTGAATGCGATGAAGTACGCCAGCGGGTAGGCGATGCAGAGCGCGAAGAAGGTCGCGAGCCCGGCGTAGAGGAATGACCGGAAGAACTGCTCGGAGTAGGCGGAGAAAGCCTCCGGGTAGTTGGCGAAGTCCAGCCCGGGAACGTAGGCGCCGGGCGTCGCTCCGGGCACCTGGAGGCTCGTGACGATCAGCGTGATGAACGGGATGGCGAAGAACACCGCCAGCCAGGCCATGCCCGGCAGCAGCAGGAAGTATCCGGTGCGAGCACG
>JAUHZW010000162.1 GCA_030425745.1 Actinomycetes bacterium | reverse complement strand
TGCTCGAGCACCACCGGGAACAGCCCCGGGGGGATGGACAGGTAGAAGGCGTGGTTGCCGCCGGTTCCGCGGGATGCATCGAGATCCGCCACGGTCTCCCGCAGACGCTGATAGGCGTCGGGATCGGACAGGTCGCCGGCGACGAAGCGGATGCCCTCGGACAGTTGGCGCCACACGTCCTCGCTGAACGGCGTGCGGGCATGGTCGCGCACGGAGTCGTGGACGATCTGGGCGAAATCCTGGTCCTCCCAGTCCCGGCGCGCGAATCCGACGAGGCTGAAGCCGGGGGGCAGCAGGCCCCGATTGGCAAGGTCGTAGATCGCCGGCATGACCTTCTTGCGCGAGAGGTCACCTGTGACTCCGAACAGGACCATCCCGCACGGGCCGGCCACGCGGGGGAGCCGCTGGTCGAGCGGGCTGCGCAGCGGATTCTGCGCGCTGCCGTGCTCGGGCCTGCGGACCATGTCAGGCCTCCTGAGCCGCAGCGGCCACGGTGTCGATGAGCTGCTTCCACGAGTCGATGAACTTCTCGACGCCCTCGCTCTCGAGGGTCGCGCTGATGTCGGCCTCCGTGATCCCAAGGGACTCCAGGCCGGCCCAGACCTCGGCCGATGCCGCTCCGGTGCCCGAGACGGTGTCCTCCGGCACCGGACCGTTGTCGGCCACGGCTCGCAGGGTGGCTTCGGGCATGGTGTTGACGCAGCCCTCCACGACCAGCTCCAGCACGTACCGGGTGGGTGGCATGGACGGGTCCTTGACCCCGGTGGAGGCCCAGAGCGGCCGCTGCGGGTGAGCCCCGGCAGCCGCCAGGGTGCGCCACCGGTCGGTGTCCAGCAACTCCTCGTGCGCCACCCAGACCAGCCTCGCCGTCGCGAGGGCCGCCGTCCCGCGGAGCGCATGCGCCGCATCGGAGCCGATCTCATCGAGCCGACGATCCACCTCAGTGTCGATGCGGCTGACGAAGAAGCTCGCGACGCTGCGGATCCGGTCGAGGTCGTGACCGCGATCGCGTGCCAGCTCCAGACCGGCGACGTAGGCGTCGACGACCTCGCGGTAGCGCTGGACGGAGAAGATGAGAGTGACGTTGACGCTGATGCCGGAGCCGATCACCTCGGTGATGGCCGGCAGCCCCTCGGGGGTCGCCGGGATCTTGATCAGCGCATTCGGGCGGTCGACGATGGCCCAGAGCTCCTTGGCCTGCCGGATGGTCCCCTCGGTGTCGCGGGCGAGGCGCGGATCGACCTCGATGGACACGCGTCCGTCATCGTGCCCCGTGGCCTCGAAGACACCCTTCATGATGTCGCACGCGTTCCGCACGTCATCCGTGGTGAGCGCCTGGATTATCTGGTCGGCGTCCGCCCCATCGCGTGCCAGCGCAGTGAGCTGCTCCGCGTAGGCCTCGGCACCGCCGGAGATGGCCTTGTCGAAGATCGACGGGTTCGTGGTGACCCCGTGGACGGAGTCCTCGACGATCATGCGGGCCAGTCCACCCGAGGAGATCCGGTTGCGGTCGAGGTCATCGAGCCAGACAGCCACCCCCATCGCGCTCAGATCGGCCAGACGGGGATTCGGAACGGACTCGCTGCTCATGGCTCTCCTGTGACGGGGTGGCGGACTAGTGATGACGGCTGACGTCGGCGAGGCTCTCCTCGGCGGCCGCGGCCACCCGTTCGGCCGTGATGCCGGCATCGCGGAAGAGGGTGGCCGGATCTGCGCTCGCACCGAAGTGGTCGATGCCGATGACGCGTCCGGAGCTCCCGACGTAGCGCCACCACCCGAGGGTCGCACCCGCCTCGACAGCGACACGGGCGCCGATCGACGGAGGCAGCACGGAGTCGCGGTACGCGGCCTCCTGCTGGTCGAACCACTCCAGACACGGCAGCGACACGACCCGAGCGGCGATTCCGCGATCATCGAGCAGCGCGGCCGCCTCGAGAGCGAGGCTGACCTCCGAGCCGGTGGCCATGAGGATCACCTGGGTGGCATCGGAGTCGCGGACGACGTAGCCGCCCCGAGCCACCCCCGCCACAACGGTCTCGTGGGCCAGATCCAGCACCGGCAGGTTCTGCCGGGTCAGGATCAGCCCCACCGGGCCGTGCTGGCGCAGGGTCGCCCGCCATGCGGCGGCGGTCTCGTTGGCGTCCGCGGGGCGCACGACGGAGAGACCGGGCATGGCCCGCAGAGACCACAGGTGCTCGACGGGCTGGTGCGTCGGCCCGTCCTCTCCGAGGCCGATGGAGTCATGGGTCCACACATAGGTCACCGGGACATCCATCAGGGCGGAGAGGCGCACGGCACCGCGCATGTAGTCGGAGAACACCAGGAAGGTGCCCCCGAACGGCCTCGTCAGACCGTGCAGGGCGATGCCGTTGAGCGCAGCACCCATCGCATGCTCACGGACGCCGAAGTGGACGAGTCGTCCGTACGGAGAACTGTCGGGGACCCCGCTGCCGGCCGGCAGGAAACTGGGGGAGTTCTCGATCGTGGTGTTGTTCGATTCCGCGAGATCCGCTGATCCACCCCAGAGCTCCGGCATGACCGATGCGACAGCGTTGATCACCAGACCCGACGCCTTGCGGGTGGCCATGGACGCGCCTGCCTCGAAGACCGGCAGCGCTGCGTCGAGGTCCGCCGGAGGCTCGTGGTTGAGCAGACGGTCCAGCAGGGCGGCTCGATCGGGGTTGCGCAGCTGCCATTCGGTGAAGGCGGCATTCCAGCTGCGACGCTCGGCATCGACACGGTGGCGCAGCCGCTCACGGACCCGGGCCAGGAGGTCGTCATCGAAGGCGAAGTGCTCGTCGGGATCGAGGCCGAGCTGCTCCTTCGTCGCGCGCACCTCCTCCTCCCCGAGTGCTGAGCCATGCGACTTGGCGGTGTTGCGTGCGTGGGGGGCCGGCCAGGCAATGGTGGTGCGCAGCTGGATCAGGGTCGGTCGTTCCCGCTCGGCGCGAGCCTTCTCCAGGGCCGCGTGCAGGGCGGGGACGTCGACCCGACCATCGGGAAGCTGGTCAACTCGATGCGTCGCCCAGCCGTAGGCGCGATACCGCTCACAGACGTCCTCGGTGAACGCGATCGCGGTGTCGCCCTCGATGGAGATGTGGTTGTCGTCGTAGATCACGCACAGTTCGGAGAGCTTCTGCACCCCGGCGAGGGACGAGGCCTCCGAGGACACGCCCTCCTCCAGATCGCCATCGCCGCAGATGGTCCAGATCCGATGGTCGAACGGGCTGTCACCCGCGGCGGCGTCGGGATCGAGCAGACCTCGCTCATAGCGGGCCGCCATCGCCATGCCCACCGCCATCGACAGGCCCTGACCGAGAGGACCGGTGGTGGCCTCGACGCCGGTTGTGTGTCCGTATTCGGGGTGCCCGGGCGTGCGGCTTCCCGCTGTGCGGAACGCCTCGAGATCGGCCATCGTGAGGCCGTAATCGGAGACGAAGAGCTGGCTGTACAGCGTCAGGCTCGTGTGGCCGCCGGACAGCACGAAGCGGTCGCGGCCGAGCCACGAGGGATCGTGAGGATCGTGGGCCATGACCTTCTGGAAGAGCAGATACGCCACCGGCGCCAGCGCCATCGCGGTGCCGGGGTGCCCGTTGCCCACCCGCTGCACGGCATCGGCGGCGATGGCGCGCAGGTAGTCCACCGCACGGTCGTCGTCGTCCCCCCACTCGAGAGCGTCTGCCTGCCTGCCGGAGTGTCCACGAGTCATGAGGATGACCCTAGTCACAATCCGGCGGCCGGACGGTGACCACCTGTGGGCGGTTGCGGGTCGATCGGGTGATACTGGCATGATCCTCGCGGCGGACCTCCGCCCCAGAGCACTCACCAGCGTTGAACGGAAGTCGGGTGGCAGGCCTCGTGCAGCAGGCGGACAGCGTGTCGTTCGCGGCACGCCTGCGCGCTCATGTCGCGCTCACCAAGCCGCGGATCGTCGAACTGCTCCTCGCCACCGCTGTCCCGACGATGTTCCTCGCTGCGGGTGGGCTGCCGCCTCTGGTCCCGACCATAGGCGTGCTGATCGGCGGATCCCTGGCCGCGGGGTCAGCCAACACGTTCAACAGCGTCTACGACCGCGACATCGACGCACTCATGGGACGCACGTTCCATCGGCCGGCAGCCCTCGGTGTCGTGAGCGTCCGCGCCGGCATCGTGCAGGGGATCGTCCTCGGCGTCCTGAGCGCTCTCGTCCTGCTCGTGACGTCGAACGCGCTCGCGGCGCTGCTCGCGGTAGCCGCCATCGCCTTCTACGCGGTCGGCTACACCATGCTGCTGAAGCGACGGACGGCCCAGAACATCGTGTGGGGCGGTGCAGCAGGCTGCATGCCCGTCCTGATCGCCTGGGCTGCGGTGACCGGAAGCCTGACGTGGACGCCGGTGGTCCTGTTCCTGATCGTCTTCTTCTGGACACCCCCGCACTACTGGCCGCTGGCCATGAAGTTCCGAGAGGACTACGCGGCAGCCGGCGTGCCCATGCTCCCGGTCGTGCGAACCGAGAAGCAGGTGACGGCCAGCATCATCGGCTACTCGTGGGTGATGGTCGCGACGTCGCTGGTTCTCATCCCGGTGGCCCCGATGGGATGGGTCTACAGCGTCGGCGCCGTGCTCCTCGGGGCTGCGTTCCTCTGGCAGGCCTACGTCCTGCGCGGAAAGGTCATGGCAGCCGCGACCCCGGATGGTTCCCCGACCACGCCGGACGTTCTGAAGGCCGCGATGCGGCTGTTCCACTGGTCCATCACGTACCTGGCGCTGCTGTTCCTGCTTGTCGCGATCGACCCGTTCGTCCTCTGACACGGCCGCAGGCAGGAACGCCGGCCAGCGCCCGTGTCAGCTGCGGGCGGCCACGCCCCGCGTCCGCAGGGCC
>JAUHZW010000161.1 GCA_030425745.1 Actinomycetes bacterium | reverse complement strand
ATCCGGGACCGACTCGACGACATCGACGATGCCGTCGGCCCGCTGATCAAGCGCTTCGGCGAGGACATCCCGGGCATGGACGCCTACCGCGGGCGCCTCACCGAGGCCCTGGAGAAGCTCGACGACGGCGACGATGCCTGGCTCGCCTCGCCGCTGTGCGACTCGTACCACACAGTCTGGATGCACCTGCACCAGCAGCTGCTCCTCACGATCGGCATGTCCCGCAAGGAGGACGAGGAACTCGAGGAGCGGCTGGTCAACGGAGCATGAGCCCTTCCACCTGGACGTCGCCGATCGACGACGTCGGCCTCGTGCCCTTCGGCAAGGGCTTCGAGCGGGGGCTGGACTCCCGGTCGCTGTGCACGCGCGGTGTGCAGATGGAGACCCTCGCGGGGGTCGGTCTGCCGGTCGGTGCCGGCCTGACGATCCCCGTGCCGAACGTTCCCGGCTTCACCACCCCGTCGCGCGCCAAGGCGGCGATGAACCTGCTCGAGACCATCTCCGGCCGCCAGATCAGCACCACCACGGAGTCGGGGGGCCTTGTGCTCCTGCGGCTGAGTGCCAGTGCTCCCGTTCCGGCGGCCGGCCTGCCGCCGGATCTGGTCTGCCTCGGACTCAAGCGCAGCGTCATCCCCGAGGGGCTCGGTGCTGCGGCGCGATCCGACCTCGCCGCAGCATGGTGGAAGACGGCGTCCTTCATCGCCGAGTACGCCCTCGACGTCCCGAGTGATGAGCTCGGCGGACTCGACATCGACTACCCCGATCCCGTCGAGCGGGTCGAGCCGTTCAAGGCCCTGTGCGCCGAGAAGGGGTCCGCGCCCTTCCCGACCAAGCGCTCGGAGCAGGTCGCTGCCGCGGCCAAGGCGATGGTGGCCCGCTGGAACTCCCCGCGTGCCGCGCGGGCCCGCAAGAAGCAGAACCTCCCGCAGGACCTTCCGCTCGCGCTGCATCTCGAGACCGTCGTCGTCACCGAGCACGACGACGAAGGGCACGGCTATGCCACGTCGCGGGACATGGACTCCGGCGCGTTCTCGCCCATCGGCCTGTTCCACCATGGCTTCCGTCCGACCGGCGAGCGCCTCTCGGAGGGACACTCGCTGGATGACCTGCCGGGTGGGGTCGAGATGCTGACCGGCGTGCTCGCGGAGCTCGAGGGTCGCCTGCGCAGCGCTGTCACCGTCGACTTCGAGTACGGGCCCGACGGCCTGGCGCTCGTGGGGCTGGAGGAGCTGCGTCGTCCCAATGCGCGGGTCGCCACGAGCCTCGCGGTCGACCTCGCGATCCGCGGCATCATCGACGAGGAGCAGGCGGTCGGCACCACTGACCCCGTGCACGTCGTGGAGCTGCTGCACCCACAGCCCAAGCTGACCGGGCAGGAGGTGTCGCTGGCCAGCGGCCTCGGGGCGTCACCGGGCGCGGCCGTGGGGCACATCGCCCTCGACAGCGAGGTCGCCGTCGAGATGACCGAGGCCGGCAAGCCGGTCATCCTCGTCATGTCCGAGACCACTCCCGGTGACCTGCCCGGCATGATGGCTGCCGCCGGAATTCTCACCGCGAACGGCGGATCGGCATCGCACGCCGCCGTCGTGGCCCGCGGCATGGGGCGTCCGGCGATCTGCGGCGCGACCAGCCTGCGGCTCGATGCCGAGGCCCGCACGCTCACCTCCGGTGAGCACACGCTCTCCGAGGGTGACCTCATCTCGATCGACGGCTCGTCGGGCATCGCCTACATCGGTGAACTGCAGATCGAGCGCCCCGTGCCGTCACCCAGCCTGACCACGCTGCTGAGCTGGGCCGATGACGCGCGGCGGCTGAAGGTGCGGGCCAACTCCGACAACGGCCCCGACACGTCGGCCGCCATGGACAACGGGGCTGAGGGCATCGGCCTGTGCCGCACCGAGCACATGTTCCTGGGTGATCGGCTGCCCTTCGTGCGTGCGGTGATCCTGTCCCACGACGCCGACGCCGAGGCCAAGGCCCTGGCCGCCCTGGCCGAGGCCCAGCGCGAGGACTTCCGCGAACTGCTCGCCGCCGTCGGCGATCGCCCCGTGACCGTGCGCCTCCTCGACGCCCCGATGCATGAGTTCCTGCCCTCCGACCCGAACGAGCTCGAGGACGAGCAGCAGCGGCGCATGCTGGAGCACCTGCACGAGGAGAACCCCATGCTCGGCGTGCGTGGTGTGCGGCTCGCGCTGATGCACGAGGGGCTCTACCCGGCGCAGGTCGAGGGCCTGTTCAACGCTTGGGTCGATGTGGTGTCCGCCGGTCTCGGCCGCCCGGAGCTCGAGGTCATGATCCCGCTCGTCTCCATCCCCGATGAACTGGTGATGTCGCTGCGACTCATCCGCCGCGTCAACCAGGAGGTGTCGTCCCGCACCGGGATGATCATCCCCTTCAAGATCGGCACCATGGTCGAGACTCCGCGCGCGGCGCTGCTCGCCGATCAGCTCGCCCAGTGGGCGGAGTTCCTGTCCTTCGGCACGAACGATCTCACTCAGCTCACCTACGGGTTCTCCCGCGACGATGTCGAGCGACGCATGCTGGGCACGTATCTCGAGAAGGGGCTGCTGACCGCCAGCCCGTTCGCCGAGCTCGACGGGGCCGGTGTCTCCGCGCTCATGGAGATCGCGGTGGCCAAGGCGCGCAGTGTGCGGCCGGACATCAAGCTCGGGATCTGCGGCGAGCACGGCGGGGATCCGTCGTCGATCGCCCTGTGCGAGCAGATCGGTCTGGACTACGTCTCGGCGTCGCCGAGTCGCATCCCGGTCGCGCGGCTGGCAGCGGCTCATGCCCGCACGAACGCGCACCCGGCGGGTGCCAATTCGTGATGATCAAATACTTGGAAACCCTTGCATTTGTGGGGGGCGTCCGTAATGATCAACCGTCTGCAAGGGAGGCATCATGACGACGGCGCTGACGGTGCGCAACGCGACGAAGATCTTCGGCGCCCAGACGGCGCTCGACCATGTCTCCATCGACGTCGAGCCGGGCGAGGTGCGGGCACTCGTCGGCCAGAACGGCTGCGGCAAGTCGACCCTGATCAAGATCCTCGCGGGATTCCATGCACCCGAGCCCGGTACCGAGGTCGAGGTCGACGGCGAGGTGCTGGCTCTGGAGGATCCGGTCGCCAGTGAGGCCATCGGCCTGCGGTTCGTCCACCAGGATCTCGGTCTCGTGCCGAACCTCGATGCCGTGGACAACATGGCCCTCGGCAATGGCTACGACACCAACGGCGCCAAGACCATCCGCTGGCGCAAGGAGCGCAAGCACGCTCGAGAGGCGCTGGAGGCCCTCGGGTATGACATCGACGTCCGCCGTCCGGTGGGCGAGCTGCAGATGTCCGAGCGCACCGCGATCGCGATCGCGCGCGCCATGGCCGGCCGTGGCGCGGCTCCGAAGATGCTGATCCTCGACGAGCCCACCGCGAACCTCCCCGACGCCGAGGCACAGCGCCTGTACAAGCTCGTGCGACGCGTCTCCGACTCCGGTGTCGCGGTCCTGTTCGTCTCGCACCACTTCGACGAGGTCTTCGAGATGGCGAGCTCGGTCACGGTGCTCCGTGACGGCAAGCACATCATCACCCGGCCGGTCGAGGGGCTCACCGAGGAGGAGCTCATCGAGCACGTCGTGGGCCGCAAGATGGAGGAGCACAACAAGGCCAACGCCGATGCCCGCGAGCACGGCCCCGAGGTGATCGTCATGAAGGACGTCGCCGGGGGTTCTGTCCTCGGCATGGACCTCACCGTGCACCGTGGCGAGGTCGTGGGCGTCGCCGGGATCACCGGTTCCGGCCGAGAGGTCGTGGCGGGTCTGGTGTTCGGCGGCCGCGAGCGCACGGGCGAGATCACCGTCGACGGCAAGGTCCTTCCGGAGAACCGTCCGGACATCTCGATCGAACGCAACGTCGCCCTCGTTCCGGCGGAACGGCACGCCAACGCCTCGATCATGGAGCAGACGCTGCGCGAGAACATCACGATCGTCGATCCCGGCCGGCACATGACGGCGGGCTTCCTGCGTCGCCGTCCCGAGCGTGCGGATGTCAAGGACTGGCTGGGCAAGCTCTCGGTGAAGCCCGGTGAGACCGAGTACACGATGACCCAGCTGTCCGGCGGAAACCAGCAGAAGGTGGTCCTCGCCCGCTGGCTGCGGCAGGAGCCCTCCGTGCTCGTGCTCGATGAGCCGACCCAGGGCGTCGATGTGGGTGCCAAGGCCGACATCCACACCCTCGTCGACGAGGCCGCAGCCCAGGGTGCGGCCGTCCTGGTCTGCTCGACCGACCACGAGGAACTCGTCCGGGTGTGCGATCGAGTCGTCATCATGCGCAAGGGCCGGCTCGCCGAGACCCTCCGCGGCGACGAGATCAGCGCCGACAACATCACCGCCGCCACCATCGGCCGCGACACGTCCGATCCCGCCGCCTGACCCCGTCCTGCACCGCCCCAGCCCGCACGAAGTGGAGAACCATCGATGAGCGACACCCAGACCGCTCCTGACACGACGGCCGCGAAGCCGAAGCGGAAGGTCAACTTCGGCTTCGACAAGTACAGCGGCCTGTACGTGTGGGGTCTGCTGATCGTCATCTTCTCGCTGTGGATCCCGGATCTGTTCCTGCAGGCGAGCACCTTCAAGCAGGTGCTGTCCTTCCAGACCATCAGCGCCATCGTGGCCCTCGGGCTCGTGCTTCCGGTCGCGGCCGGGGCCTTCGACCTCACGATCGCCGGCACTCTGACGGTGTCGGTGTGCTGGACGGCCTGGGCGCTGTCGAACCACTACGGCGTGATCATCGCCGCCGGCGGAGCCATCCTCATCGGCATCATCGTCGGCCTGGTGAACTCGCTGGTCGTGGTCAAACTGAAGGTCAATTCCT
>JAUHZW010000160.1 GCA_030425745.1 Actinomycetes bacterium | reverse complement strand
GGATGATCGAGGTGAACCCCTTCATGTACTCACCCGCAGCCCGGCCCTCGAGGACCCGCGCCGCGCCGGCGAAGAAGCGGATCTGGTCGATCATGGGAGGGATCTCCTCCTCCATGGTGACCGCGATCGGCTTGCCGCAGTTCTCGCTCTCCAGCGCCACGAGTTCCTCTGCATGGGCCTCCAGCGCATCAGCGATGCCGAGAAGGGCCGCCTGCCGCTCTGCGGGAATCGACTCCCGCCAGCCGACGAAGGCATCCTCGGCGACCCGGTAGGCCTGATCGATGTCGGCCGCGGTCGAGACCGGGGCCGTCGCGAAGACCTCCCCGGTGGACGGATTGACGAGATCGCTGGTGGCACCGTCGGATGCCGCGGAGCGTTCTCCGCCGATGAAGTTCGTGATGGTGCGCTGCTCTGTCATGCGGGGCCTCCTGCCCGACGTTCGCCTGATGGCCGCGGGATCGACGCAAGTACCGAGCCCCGCCGCGGATTTTGGATCCAATGTCCGCATCGTATGCGGATTCCGTCGCATGTGTCGCGACATTCCGCGGATTCGCTTGCTATGGCCGGTCATCCTGCGTCACAGTGGAACATGCCCCGACGACAGCCGCCCCAGCCACCGCTCGACGACACGTCCAAGGCCATCATCGAACAGTTGCAGGAGGACGGGCGCCGACCCTACGCGGCCATCGGCAAGGCCGTCGGTCTGTCCGAGGCGGCCGTGCGCCAGCGCGTCCAGCGCCTGCAGGAGTCCGGGATCATGCAGATCGTCGCGGTCACCGATCCCCTCCAGGTCGGCTTCGCACGATCGGCAATGATCGGGATCACCGTCGATGGAGACGTCGGGGCGGTCGCCGACCGCATGGAGCAGCTGCCAGAGGTCGACTACCTGGTGGTGTGCGCGGGAAGCTTCGACATCCTCGCCGAGATCGTCGCTGAGGATGACGAACATCTGCTCGAGGTCATCAACGGACAGGTCCGGGCGATCCCGAGCGTGCGTTCAACGGAGACCTTCATGTACCTCAAACTGCGCAAGCAGATCTACACCTGGGGCACCCGGTAGGAAGAGACGCGTCATGACTGCCAACCCCGGACCCAGCCGACTGTCGCTGGCTGCCCGCGACCACCTCTGGATGCCGTTCACCCGCTACTCCCCCTACTACGACCACGGCGTCGAGGTTCCCGTCATCGTGCGCGGCGAGGGAGCCTATGTCTGGGACGAGCAGGGCCGTCGCTACCTGGACGGACTGTCCGGGCTGTTCACCGTGCAGGTCGGCCATGGGCGCAGCGAGATCGCTGACGCGATGGCCGAGCAGGCCCGTGAACTCGCCTTCTTCCCGGTGTGGTCGTACGCGCACCCGACCGCGATCGAGCTCGCCGAGCGATTGGCTTCGGCAGCGCCCGGCAACCTCGAACGGGTCTTCTTCACCAGTGGCGGTGGTGAAGCCGTCGAATCAGCATGGAAGCTGGCCAAGCAGTACTTCCGGCTCACCGGGCGGCCGACCAAGCACAAGGTCATCTCCCGCTCGGTCGCCTACCACGGCACTCCCCAGGGCGCCCTCTCCATCACCGGCATCCCCGGCGCCAAGGAGCCCTTCGAGCCGCTGGTCCCCAGCACCATCCGCGTGCCCAACACAAACCTGTACCGCGCTCCCGAGCACCTGCGCGACGACGAGAAGGCGTTCGGCCGATGGGCAGCCGATCGCATCGGCGAGGCCATCGAGTTCGAGGGGCCCGACACCGTGGCGGCCGTCTTCCTGGAACCGGTGCAGAACTCCGGTGGCTGCTTCACCCCTCCCCCCGGCTATCTCGAGCGGGTCCGGGAGATCTGCGACGAGTACGACGTCCTGCTCGTCGCCGACGAGACGATCACCGCGTTCGGCCGCATCGGAGACACTTTCGCCATGGGCCGGTTCGGCGTCACGCCGGACATCATCACCTGCGCCAAGGGAATGACCTCCGGCTATGCGCCGATGGGCGCCATGATCGCCGGTGAGCACCTGTTCGAGCCCTTCCGCGACGGCACCAACGCCTTCCTCCACGGCTTCACCTGGGCAGGGCACCCAGTGGGAGCAGCCGCCGCGCTGGCCAACCTCGACATCTTCGAGCGTGAGGGCATCAACGAGCACGTGCGCGAGCACGAGGAGGACTTCCGGCGCACACTGGAGCGTCTCCTCGACCTCCCCATCGTCGGCGACGTGCGAGGAGCCGGCTATTTCATGGCTGTCGAACTCGTGCAGGACAAGGCCACACGCGAGACCCTGAACACCGAGCAGGCCGAGCGAGTCCTTCGGGGCTACCTGTCCACGGCCCTGTACGACCACGGCCTGTACTGCCGGGCCGACGACCGCGGCGATCCCGTGGTGCAGCTGTCTCCTCCGCTCATCAGCGACCAGACCCAGTTCGACGAGATCGAGCAGATCCTGCGAGCCACCCTCACCGAAGCCGGGAACCTGCTGTGACCGATCCCGGATCCACCGCCCGCACGCGCGTCCGTCGCATCCCGGAGAACGCGGTCACGGACCGGGCGGCGCTGCACCACGTCCTCGACGCCGGGCTGGTGGCGCACGTCGCGGTGAGTGACGGCAGCCAGCCGTTCGTCCTGCCTGTCGCGTACGCGCGCCGCGGCGAGGAGGTCGTCTTCCACGGTTCCACGGGGTCCCGACTGTTCCGCGGGCTGGCGGAGGGCCAGCCCACCTGCCTCACCGTCACCCTCCTCGACGGGCTCGTCGTTGCTCGCAGTGCTTTCCATTCGAGCATGCACTACCGCTCGGCGATGGTGCTCGGCGTCGCTCGTCGACTCGACGGCGACGACGAGCTCGATGCCCTGCGGGTCATCACCGAGCACCTTCTGCCCGGCCGGTGGGACGAGTGCCGCCAGCCGAACGCCAAGGAGCGGGCCGGCACATTGACCCTCGCCCTGCCGCTGGACGAGTGCTCGGTCAAGATCGGCACCGGCGACCCTGCCGACGAGCCCGAGGACATCACCGATCCGGTGCTCTCGCGCATCTGGGCCGGCACGGTCCCGATGTACGAGTCGTTCGGGACGCCGGTGCGGTCCGAGGACTGCCCGGCCGAGGTCGAGGTGCCGGCCTACATCGAGGCCTGGCGCCGGTGATCTCGGTGGACCTTCGGCAGCTCTCTCTGTGGTGGGACACCCTCCCGGCCGACCTGCGTCGCCCACTGGGCACACCGCTCACGGGTGACACCACAGCGGACGTGGCCATCGTGGGCGCTGGCTACACCGGCCTCTGGACGGCCTACTACCTCGCGCGCAGGGATCCGTCGCTGCGCATCGCGATCCTGGAAGCTGAGGAGGCGGGCTTCGGTGCCAGCGGCCGCAACGGCGGCTGGGCATCGGCCCTCTTCCCCGCCAGCCTCGACGCGCTGGCCCGTGCCAGCTCGCGGGATGCTGCCGTTCGGATGAAGCGGCACATGATCGCCTCAGTCGACGAGATCGCCCGCGTGGCCGAACTTGAGGGCTGGGACATCCAGTGGGCCAAGGGCGGAACGATCATGGCCGCGCGCACGCCCCTGCAGTGGTCCGATGCCCAGGAAGAGGTGGCCACTGCACGCCGCTGGGGGTTCAGCGCCGATCACCTGGAGCTGCTCGGACCGCAGGAGGCCCGGGCCCGTCTCGGTGCCACTGACGTGCTCGGCGCGACGTACACACCGGACTGCGGGGCACTGCACCCCGCGCGCCTCGTGCGCCAACTGGCCGGGGCAGCCGTTCGGTCCGGTGCGCGCCTTCATGAGCACACGCGGGTCACCAGCATCGAACCGGGCATCGTGCGCACCGAGCACGGGAATGTCCGTGCCGAGGTGATCGTCCGGGCGACCGAGGGATACACCCGCACTCTCGCCGGCCACACCCGCACGCTCGCTCCCGTGTACTCGATGATGCTCGCCACCGAGCCGCTGCCGTCGACCACGTGGGACGAGATCGGCCTGGCCGATCGGGCCACGTTCGCCGACGGGCGACATCTCATCATCTACGGCCAGCGCACCGCCGACGGGCGCATCGCCTTCGGCGGCCGCGGAGCGCCTTACGCCTACGGCTCGAGGATCTCCGCCGAACAGGATCGCGATCCCGCCGTCCACGCCGCGCTGTGGGAGGTGCTCACAGACATGTTCCCTGCCCTCTCCACCGCTGCCGTCACGCACACCTGGGGCGGACCTCTGGGCATCCCCCGCGACTGGTGGGCCTCGTGCGGATTCGATCGCTCCACGGGGATGGCCTGGTCTGGCGGCTACGTGGGCGACGGCGTGACGACGTCCAACCTCGGTGGTCGAACGTTGGCCGACCTCATCACCGGAGAACAGACCGAGCTCACCGATCTCCCCTGGGTCGGACACCGATCGCGCCCCTGGGAGCCGGAGCCTTTCCGGTGGATGGGCGCGAACCTCGGCCTGCGCGTCATGACCGGGGCTGATTCCTCCGAGGCCCGGACGGGGCGACGCTCACGAGCCGCAGCACTGTTCGCCCGCAAACTCGGCCACTGACACGGGCACCCACGCACTCACGTCCTCGGGTCAGGGAACGCTGGGCCCTCCCGCGAGCGGGTTCAGGGCCGGCGCAGCGATGCGCGTCAACACGTTGGCATCGTTGTGCGCGAACGGCTCCGGCTGACCGTGCACATGCAGCGTCGTGGTCTGCCGATAGGCGAACGAGTCCGCGTCGCGCATCCGGAACGTGATCTCCCAGGCCGACGTCCGGAAGGCCGCCTGCAGGAACGGCGCGGACCGGATGCCGAAGTTCGGATCATCCTCACTTGCCGACAGGGTGAACTGCGTGGCATCGGCAGCCACCGTGGCGCCTGCCATCGCGACCTGCGCACGGGGAATGGCCAGCGTCATCACCACCAGGCCCGTCGCCGGCTCCCACAGCAGGTA
>JAUHZW010000159.1 GCA_030425745.1 Actinomycetes bacterium | reverse complement strand
CGACAGGCACGTTCTACTTCAAGGCCCAGTACAAGGGTGACGCCAACGCCAAGGGGTCACCGATGTCGGCACAGGACGCTGTCATCGTCACCCCCAGCGGGAACACGATCTCGATCTCCGCTCCCCCTGTCATGACTCTGGGGCAGTCCGTGACGCTCACCGCAACGGTCTTCCCGGCTGGTGTTCAGGGATCTGTGGGCTTCACCATCAACGGGGCACCCATCAGTGCGGCGATCCCGATCAACCCCCAGGGACAGGCTTCCATGACCTGGACCCCCAACGTGGCGGGGCAGGTGACCCTCGTTGCCAACTACACGACGAATCAGGGTGGCACAGGGTCAACATCTGAGGTTGTGACGATCAACAACGCGCCGGCTCAACCGGACCGCATCACCCTCGTCCAGCCCGGATGGGGCCCGTGGCAGCCGAACGGCAGCTACCCCCTCGGCAATGGCAGCTCGTTCGCCTTCCAGGCATCGTCCGTGTCGGGGGCACCCGTGGTCCTGACCGAGACGGGTCCGTGCCAGGTGAACGGCCTCACCATCACGGTTCCCGTCGGGTCCGGCCAGTGCAACCTGCAGGCGAGCACCAATGGTGGCAACGGGTACGCCCCGGTGACGTACGGCTACACCGTGACGCTCATCCCGGGCAACCAGACCGCCAACGTCGCTGCCCCGCAGTCCGGCAACTACAAGGCGGGCCGCACCCTCACCCTTGAGGGCCCCGGCAACGACGACACCAACGCGGGCCAGAACATCACCTGGACCATCAGCAAGGGCAAGAACACCATCTGCAAGCTCAAGTTCAACGGCAACGGCGCGGTCAAGCTGAAGCTGCTGAAGAAGGGCCACTGCATGGTCAAGGCCAAGGCACCCGGTGTCGCCGGCCAGTGGAACCCCTACTACCTCAAGCGCAGCTACCACGCGAAGTAGGGATACCAGCGCCTCATCTGAGGGGTCCTGCCGAAAGGCAGGGCCCCTCAGCGCTTTTCCGGCCTCAGGTCACGGATCGAGGTCGGCGGACAGCCGCGCTGCGAACTCATGCTGCATCTGTGCTGAGACTGCCCCCGCACCCGACCAGACTCGATCGTCCAGATGCACCACGGGGTGCACGTCCCGGGTGGATGAGGTGAGAAACACCTCGTCGGCCTCGGCCAGCACGGAGAACGGCAGCTCCTGCTCCCGGGCGTCGGCCCACTCGAGGACGAGCTCACGGGTGATTCCCGGCAGGCAGCCGCTGGACAGCGGTGGCGTGAGGACCTGCCCGTCGATCACGACGAAGACGTTGCTGCCCGTGCCCTCGCACAGGTGCCCCACAGTGTTGGCCAGGAGGGCCTCGGAGGCCCCCTGCTCGCGCGCGGAACGGAGGGCGACGACGTTCTCCGCATAGGAGGTCGTCTTCGCCCCGACCACAGCGGACCGTTCATTTCGTGTCCACGGGACGGTGACGGCTGTGGTCGTCGCGGGCCACGGTTGGGTGTCCGCCAGCGCCACCACGAGGGTCGGAGCGGCTTCGCCGCGCTCACTGCCCAGGGGCGCCTCTCCAGCGGTGTAGGTCACGCGCAGGCGGCCCAGCACTCCCCCGTCCCGAAGCCATGCCGACACCACCTCCGCCACCGCTGTGCCGACCACCGCCGGATCGGGGGCGGGCAGACCCAGGAGCCGCGCGGAGTCCGCCAGTCGCCTCAGGTGCCGGGTGAGTGCGACGGGACCGGCCGGCACCACCTTCAGCGTCTCGAAGACTCCGTCAGCGACAGTGAAGCCGTGGTCCAACGCACTGACGGTGGCGTGCTCCACGAGCCGGCCGCCTGCGTTGTCGCCCTGCCAGATCCGCATGACCGCTCAGGATTCCATGTCCGTCGTACCGGGCCAGGAGCCGGATGCCACCGAGATGAGCCGGCTCGCCTTGAGTTCCGTCTCCGCCCACTCGGCACCGGCTTCGGATCCCCAGGTGATGCCCGCGCCCGTGCCGAACCGGAGGACACCGTCGCGCAGCCAGAACGTGCGGATCGCCACGGCGAGCTCTGCTTCCCCGGTGTCGGCGTCTATCCAGCCGAAGGCCCCGCAGTAGTAGTCGCGCGGTGCGGTCTCGAGCTGGTCGATGATCCGCAGCGCAGAACTCTTCGGTGCCCCCGTGACCGAGCCGGGCGGGAAGGCTGCGCCGAAGAGGTCTGCCCAGCCGGTGCCGTCCTGGAGCCGGCCTTGGACAGTGCTGACCAGATGGACCAGACCCGGGTGCTCCTCGACACGCAGCAGAGACGGGACCGACACGCTCCCCGGCCGACTCACCCGGGAGAGGTCATTGCGGACGAGGTCGACGATCATCACGTTCTCGGCTCGGTCCTTGTCCTGCAGGTCCGCCTCGGTGGCTCCCGTGCCCTTGATTGGGCCTGACGTGACGGTGCGGCCACCGTCGCCCTCGGTCACGGACAGGAACAGTTCCGGACTCGCGCACACGACCCCGACGTCGAGATCGGGAAGGCGCAGGAAGCCCCCGAAAGGTGCCGGGTTGCCCTCGGCCAGCAGGTGATGCAGGCCGGCGACATCCGCCGCCTGCGGGTCTGGCATCTCTGCGGCGAGGATGCGGCACAGATTCACCTGATAGACGTCACCCGCGGCAATCGCCTCGCGCACGCGCTCGACGCCGGCGATGTAGTCGGCCTGCTCACACGATGAAGACCAGGCCTCCACAGCCGGCCCCCGCCATGGGCCGGCATCCGAGCCCGCAACGTCGTGCCCCTCGGGCGCCCACGAACCGAACAGCGCCAGCACAGGGTCGCCGGCGTAGGGCACGGCGACCACCCACCGGCCACCGTCCGCCAGAACACGCAGGTCGTCATCCACCCGAAGCAGGTCACCGGCACGCCAGCCACCCACACTCGCCGAAGCCGCGGACGTCACCCGCTCATCATTCCCGGTTGCCGCCCGAACGGATGGGGGAACACCGGAGTGCGTGTCGGGAACCCCGGATTCGCTCCCGGCAGCACCCGTGGGCTATGGTTTCCACTCGTTCAACACATGCGGACGTAGCGCAGCTGGTAGCGCATCACCTTGCCAAGGTGAGGGTCGCGGGTTCGAATCCCGTCGTCCGCTCGCATGACGCCTAGCCGGCAGTGCTGGCGCAGCTCCTGGTGGAGTGGCCGAGAGGCGAGGCAACGGCCTGCAAAGCCGTCTACACGGGTTCAAATCCCGTCTCCACCTCCACCTCACGACCTCTGTGGCGCCCTTTCCGGCGTCAGTCGCCACGAACACCCTTTCCAGGCTTCGCCGGCTTCGTGGGCTTCGCCGTGGGCGTGCCGGTCTGCGGCGGCGCGGTCTTGTTGGCCTTCACGACAAGCGACTCAACGACCTTGGCGGTGCCCTCGGTGTTGTAGACCTTGAACTTCAGGACCACATTGGCCTTCTTCGTGTAGTCCTTGTCCACCGTGACGGTGAAGACCAGAGGCACGGCGTTCGAGCAACCTTCGAGGCTCGGAGGCGTCACGGTCACCTTGGCGCGCTTGTTGCCGACCGTCCGGGTGAACCAGTCACCGCAGGCGAAGCCGTCCGGGGTGGTCAGCGAGACGGTCACCGACTCTCCCTCGGCCAGGTACACCTTGCCGGGCAGGGTGTCGTTGGTGAAGTTCTCCACGGCAGCACCGGGTCCGGCGCCGACCAGCACCAGAGCGGGGACGGCCAGAGCAGCGAGCCCCAGCCGGGCTCCTCGGCCTCGCATGTGCACGGTCATGACAGCCTCCAAGGTCAGGGAACGGTCAGGGCACCGCTCCACCCCTCCACGGTAGGAACCGATCACCCGCGCGCGGGTGCCACAATCGGCCCATGACCGGTCTTTGGACGAGCGGATACGTGCGACTCGCCGTGTTCACATCCGTGGCCACGGTCATCGCCTACTCGATCGGGCTGGCCACTCCCCATGTCGATGCGATCCCCGCGGCCATCACCGCGGCAGTGGGCACGCGAGCCACCTTCCACACGGCCGCCAAGGAGTCCACCTTCCAGATCCTCGGCGCGCTGCTGGGCGCGGCCGTCGCGCTCGTCATCGTGTCCTTCCTCGGTACCGGTCCGTTCGTGATCTTCCTGCTCGTCCTGCTGTGCTTCTTCCTCGCCCGGGCGCTTCGGCTGGCCTCACCGGACGACTCCCCCTTCGTCGCCGCTGGCATGGCGGTCACAGTGATCCTCGTCGTGGGCACGCACTTCACCACCGAGCTCGCCATCGAACGCTTCACCGGTGTCGTCGTCGGTGCTCTGTGTGCGCTGGCGGCGTCGGCGATCACATCACCCAGCAAGGACACACGTCGGCTGCGCAGCGATCTGGACTCCCTCAAGGATGACCTCGCCTCGCTCCTCGCCTCGATGTCCGACGGGCTCCGGGAGTCACCGGACCGCGCCACTGCCAAGGCCTGGCGCGAGGCCTCGATCGAACTGCGCAACCGCACCATCGGCCTGGCCGCTCGGTGGGATGACCTGGCCCGCAACCGCAAGTGGGATCCACGCATCGACCCCGATGACCTCTCTGCACTGAAGCAGGACCTCGACGCGACGACCGTGATGTCGTCCAGACTCCTGTCGATCGCCTCGGACCTCGCCAGCGCTACGGGCCGTGATGCCGCTCCCCTTCCACCGGCTGCCGCGTCGCCGCTGGCTGATCTCATGGCCATGGCTGCGGCGAACATCGCAGCCGAGGATCCCGCGACATCCATCGGCAGAACGCAGGCGCACGAGGCGGTGCGCATGGCGGATCAGACTGCGCAGATCGCCCTCATCGGGGGGATCGTGTCAAACCTCAACCGCATCAACGCGGCCACCCGCGAGGACGACGACACCGGCGAGCAGCCCGTCGCCGGCGCGACCTGACCCGGGTCAGAAGGAACCCCGCGACCGTGTAGTCTTCTCCGAGTCCCACGG
>JAUHZW010000158.1 GCA_030425745.1 Actinomycetes bacterium | reverse complement strand
GATTCGCGGAGATTCGCAAGACTCGGGGGTGGGGAGGAGAACCTCCCCACCCCCGATCGTGCGCCGGCTCAGGGCCGGCAGGGTGGTTCTACTGGATGCCGTACTCGGCGCACTTCGCCTGGAGCTCGTCCGTCGCGCAGACGTTCTCCACCGTGGTGAAGCCGTCGTTGATGACGTCGATCACGGTGTCGGCGTAGATGGGCTGCGGCTCGAGCAGCACGGACGGCACCTCGGTGCCGGCCTCGCTGTCGGTGGTGGTGCCGGTGGCGAGGGCGTCAGCAGCGGCCTGATCGCCTGCGAGCAGCGCGACGGCCAGAGCAGCCGCAGCCTCAGCCTCCTTCTTGACGGCCTTGTAGACGGTCACGCACTGGGTGCCCATGAGCACGCGCTGCAGACCCTCATCGGTGGCGTCCTGACCGGAGACCGGGATGGCGCCCGCCTGACCGTTGCGATCGAGGACGGCGATGGCCGCGCCACCGAGGCCGTCGTTCGCCGCGGCGACGGCGACGAAGTCGCCGTTGGCGTCGGTGTACATCTGCTCGAAGATCGTGCCGGCCTTGGTGTTGTCCCAGTCCGGAACGGCCTGATCAGCAGCGACGGTGAAGCCGGCGCCCTCAAGGGCGGCCTGGTAGCCCTCCTTGAACAGGGTGGCGTTGTTGTCCGTCGGGGAGCCGTTGAGGAGAGCCACCGGGCCCTCGGTCACGCCGGCGTCGCCGAGGCACTTGATGAGGCCCTCGCCGATCGCGGTGCCGACGGCCACGTTGTCGAAGGACACGTAGTACTCAGCGCCGCCGCCAAGGGTGAGGCGGTCGTAGTCGATGACGGGGACGCCGGCCGCGGTGGCCTTCGCGATGACGGCCGAGCCGGTCTCGCTGTCGAGGTTGACGATGGCGAGCACGCCACAGCCGGAGGCGAGCATGCCGTCGGCGATGGTCTGGAACTTGGCCTTGTCACCGTTCGCGTTCTGGATGTCGTACTCCACGCCGGCAGACTGGAAGGCCTGCTCGAGGAACGGGCGGTCAGCGGTCTCCCAGCGAGCCGAGGAGGCGGCATCGGGGAGGATGACACAGGCCTTGCCACCGGCGGCGGCCATGTCGCCCTCGCCGGAGTCGCCCTCAGCCGCGGCGTCGTCGCCGGTCTCGGCGGGAGCCTCGGAGACAGCGGTATCAGCTGCCGCGTCGGTCGACTCCTCGCTGGAGCCGCCGCAGGCGGCAACGAGCAGCGAGGCGGCTGCAAGGCCGGCCACTGCTCCAATCAGTTTCCTGGACATGTGTTCGTGTCCCTTCTCTGCAGGCGGGCCTGCGACTTGTGTGGGTGGGTGGTGTCGATCGCTCAGGCGATGCCGAGGATGTGATCGACGGCGAGCTGGTCGAGCGCCTCGATGCCGTACCCCCGTTGTGCGAGGGCCTCGACATCGAAGGACTCGGCCAGCAGTCCGGCGGCCGCCTCCTTCGAGAAGGAGCCGATCGTCGGTTCCGCGAGGTCGGCCACGCCCGTGTAGGACATGGCGGCGGCCACGCGGGGGTCTGCGTCGAATTCGCGGGCCTTCTCCGCGAATGCGAGGTAGTTGCGGATGCATCCGCGGGCGAAGTCCCAGACTCCGTCGACGTCCTCGGTGCGGTACGCGTGCGCGTCGAAGTGCTTCACGCCGCTGTACCCGCTGTTCTCCAGCAGCCGCACGAGGAAGAAGTGGTCCTTCAGACCCTCGGAGCCGAACCGGAAGTCCTGATCGAACCGGCCCGGGCGCTGATCGTTGAGGTCGATGTGGAAGAGCTTGTCCTGCCAGATCGCCTGCGCGACACCCTGATAGAAGGACAGCCCCGACATGGTCTCGTGCGCCACCTCAGGGTTCACGCCGACCATCTCGCGATGCTCGAGCTTCTCGATGAAGGCCAATGCATGGCCGACGGTCGGCAGGAAGATGTCGCCGCGCGGCTCGTTGGGCTTGGGCTCGAGGGCGAAGCGCATCGAGTAGCCCTTGTCCTTCACGTACCCGGCGAGGAAGTCGATCGCCTCGGCATAGCGGGCCAGGGCGTCGCGAGTGTCCTTGGCCGCGGCCGACTCGACGCCCTCGCGACCACCCCAGAAGACATAGGTCGGCGCGCCGAGTTCAGCGGCGACGTCGATGTTGCGCATCACCTTCTGGATCGCGTACCGCCGCACGTCGCGATCGTTCGAGGTGAACGCGCCGTCCTTGAAGATCGGGTGGAAGAACAGGTTGGTGGTGGCCATCGTGCAGACCAGCCCGGTCTCGTCGAGGGTCTTCTTGAACAGCTCCACCTCTCCGCGGCGCACGGACTCGGAGGCGCCGAAGGTCATCAGGTCGTCATCGTGGAAGGAGACGCCGTAGACCCCGATGTCGGCCAGACCCTTGAGCATCTCCGGGACCTCGATGGTGCGTCGGACGGCATCGCCGAACGGGTCACGCCCCCTGTTTCCGACGGTCCACAGCCCGAAGGAGAACCGATCCTCAGGACGCGGAGTGAAGTCCTTGGCCACGCTGATGCCACCTCCCCGCAGCGTTCGAAGAGTGCTGAGACCTCAACGCTGCGAACGGGTTCGCGATTATGTTGCCTGCGCGAACAATGTATGTTGTGCGCGCCAACATAAGTTCGGGGTGACACGTTGCGCAACCGTTGCAGAGGATCTTCCGGTAACGATTTGGTCACGCTATGGACACGGTCACGTGACCTGAGGCCGTCACCCGAGGTAGAGCGAACTCCGAGCCTGCGCGTAGGCATCGCGCACCTCGGCGCGCGCCTGACCCTCGTACGTCACGGTGTCACCCTCACGGACCTGCGCCCATTCCGGCGGAGTGGCACCACCGGCCAGCACCCACGCGGCCTGGCGGGCAGCGCCGTCGGCGACGTACTCACCGGCCGGCGGGATGATCACCGGCACGTCGAACAGCGTCGCCGCGATCTGGCCCACGGCCGGGTTCGCCGCCGCACCGCCGATGAGCAGCACGCGGCGCGGCCGGACACCGACATCGACCAGTGCATCCACGGCCGCCGCGAGGCCACCGAGCATGCCCTCGACCGCAGCGCGCGCCATGTTCTCGGGCGTCATGTTGCCGCGGGTCATGCCGTGCAGGGATCCGCGGGCCTGGGGCAGGTTCGGGGTGCGCTCTCCATCGAGATACGGCAGCAGCGTCAGGCCGCCGGCCCCGGGCTCGGCGGCGAGAGCCAGCCGCGCGAACTCGTCGAAGTCCACACCGAGCATCTCGGCGGTCGCCGACAGCACCCGTGCGGCATTGAGCGTGCACACCAGCGGCAGGAAGTGCCCGGTGGCATCGGCGAAGCCGGCCACGAGACCACGAGGGTCGCGGGCCGGCACGTCGGACACCGCGAAGGCCGTACCCGAGGTGCCGAGCGAGACGACGACGTCGCCCGGCTCAGCACCCAGGCCCAGCGCTGCGGCCATGTTGTCGCCCGTGCCCGGGCCGAGCACGATGCCGCCGGCCATCTCGCCGACGGCCTCCGCCGGGCCGGCCACGCGCGGGACGTCGGCATCGTGACCGAGGGCCATGCGCAGCAGGTCGTGCCGGTACTCGCCGGTGATCGGGGACCAGTAACCCGTGCCGGAGGCCTCCCCACGATCGGTCACCGCCACCTCCGGCCGGCCGGCCAGCAGCCACGTGAGGTAGTCGTGCGGGAGCAGGATGCGAGACGTGCGCGCGGCGTTGTCCGGCTCATGGTCGGCCATCCACTTCACCTTCGACACGGTGAAGGCGGCGAGGGGGACGCTGCCGACGGCATCGGCCCAGGCCTGCGGGCCGCCGAGCTCCGCGACGAGCTCCTCCGCTGCCTCGGCCGACCTGGTGTCGTTCCACAGCAGCGACGGTCGCACCACATCGCCGGCATCATCGAGAGCCACCATGCCGTGCTGCTGGCCACCGATGGCCAGTGCGCTGACGCCGTCGAGCAGTCCGTCTCGAGCCTGGTCGAGGGCGGTGACCCACGCCGCGGGATCGACCTCGGTGCCGTCCGGGTGGGACGCCCGCGCCTCACGGACGAGCGCTCCGGTCTCCGCGTCACGGACGACGACCTTGACGGACTGGGTGGAGGAGTCGACTCCGGCGACGAGGGTCATGGCCCGCACGGTACTCGGCCTTACCGGGACTTTGCCCACGTCTGGAGGCCGCTTCACCCGTCACCGGGCACGGTTGACCCATGACCGAGCGACTGGGCCTGAGCTCACCTCCGGGCCGTGCCGACCACCTGAGCGCCTTCGGGCCGATGCCGCGCATCCCGGGACGCTCCGGAGGCATCCCCGGGCCACTGGTCGATGAGGTCGAGCGCGCCGGCCTGCGCGGGCGCGGTGGGGGCTGGTTCCCCACGCACCTGAAGCTCCGGGCCGTGGTCGACAGCTCTGCCTCACACGGGCGACTTAGCCGCACCCGCCAGCCCCTCGTCATCGGCAACGGCATGGAGGGCGAGCCGGCCAGCAGCAAGGACGTGGTCCTCCTCACCTCCTCTCCCCATCTGGTGCTCGACGGACTCGAGGCCGCCGCCCGGACCATCGGCGCCACCGAGGCCTTCCTCGCGGTGCATCGCGGCTCGCCCGCCATCCCCGCACTGGAGCGGGCCATCGACGAGCGCCCGGACTCCGAGCTGCCCGTCACTCTCGACACCCCGCCCGCGCGCTATGTCGCGAGCGAGGAGAGCGCGCTCTCGCACTGGATCGGTGACGGCATCGCCCAGCCGGTCTACCCGGACCGTCCGTTCCAGAAGGGTGCCGCGGGTCGCCCGACCCTCGTGCAGAACGTCGAGACGCTCGCCCACCTCGGGCTCATCGCCCGGCACGGCGGTGAGTGGTTCGCGAGCATCGGCGCCGCGAGCGCTCCCGGAACGACCCTCGTGACGGTCGGCGGAGCCGTGCGGCATCCCGGAGTCCTCGAGGTGCCCACGGGCACCCCGGTG
>JAUHZW010000157.1 GCA_030425745.1 Actinomycetes bacterium | reverse complement strand
GAACTCGAAGCCGCCCGCGGCGACAGCTTCACCCGAAAGATCCGCGAAGCCCGGCTAGCCCTTGCGCTCGAAAAGCGTTTCAGCAAGAGCGAGATCCTGGCTCGCTACCTAAACATCGCCTACTTCGGTTCGGGGGCCTACGGGGTCGAGGCGGCCTCACGCCGTTACTTCTCCAAACCCGCTGCCGAACTCAACCTGACCGAAGCAGCGACGTTGGCCGCAATCGTGAAAGGACCGACTGCTTACGACCCCCTACGCAATCCAGAGAATGCAACGCAGCGGCGAAATGTGATCCTGCAAAGAATGGCCGACCTTGATTACGTGTCGCAGGAGCAGGCAGACCGCGCGGCCGAAGTGCCGATGGAAGATGTCCTCAACCCCACCCGCACCTCCAACGGTTGCACCTCCTCGTACGCACCCTTCTTCTGCGATTACGTACTGCAGACCATCCTCACCAGCGAAGCCTTCGGTCAAACCCCAGAAGAGCGGGAAGCCTTCCTGCGCCGCGGTGGCTACACCATTCGCACCACCCTCGATCCGAAAGTGCAGCAGGCAACCACCGACACCGTTAACGAGTTCATCCCTCCCGACGACGAAAGCCGCAAGGCCGCAGCCATCACGATGATCGAACCGGGCACCGGGAACATCATCGCGATGACCCAAAACCGAACGTGGGGAACATCTGGGGTCGGCAAGACCACCTACAACTACAACACCGATCGATCGATGGGCGGCACCATCGGCATGCAGGCCGGGTCGACGTTCAAGGTCTTCGCTCTGGCCGCCGCCTTAGAGGCCGGGATCTCACCGTACGAACCCATCAACTCCCCGAGCCCGGCCACATTCGACGGGTTCGTTAACTGCGAAACGGGCGTGGCTTTCCCGCCGGTCACGGTCAACAACTCCACCCGCGGCGGCGTCTTGAACATGGCGCAGGCGACAGCCTTCTCGACCAACACCTACTTCATGGCGATCGAGGAACGCACCGGAATCTGCCGTCCCGCCGAGATCGCTGAGTCCATGGGTGTCTACACCGGCAGCGGCGAGGAGTTGCCTCGCGTCCCGACTCTCACCTTGGGTGTTGCGGAGGTGACTCCCCTGGCGATGGCCAACGCCTACGCCACCTTCGCCGCGCACGGCGTCTACTGCAACCCCGTCGTGATCCTCGACATCCGCGACCGTGACGGCAACACCATCCCTGCACCCGACGGCGACTGCCGCCGCGTCCTCAAGCGCAACGTCGCCGACACCGTGACGCTCATGCTCAACGGCGTGGTCGATGGCGGCATCGGCGGTCGCACCGGAGCGGCGATGGCGTTGGAGAACCGCGAGGTCGCCGGCAAGACGGGCACCACCAACGAGTCCGCGGCGGTCTGGTTCGCCGGTTACACCCCGCAGATCGCGGCGGCCGCGTGGGTCGGTGATCCGCGCGGCGGCTTCGCCCACCCGATGAAGGACGTCACGATCAACGGCACGTACTACTCGCAGGTGTACGGCGGCACGCTGCCCGGACCGATCTGGCGCGACTCCATGGAGATCGCCCTGGCCGGCACCGAGCCCGGACGGTTCGACCTGAAGACGATCGAGGGTGTCACCCTCACCCCGCAGTACACGGCCCCGGCGCCGAAGCCGGAGGAGGAGATCCCGACCTTCGACAACAGCGAGGTCGTGACCGATCAGCCGGCTGACGCTCCCCCTGACACACCGGCAGAAGACCCGGCGGCGTTCGAGCCCGCCCCACAGCCGGAGCCGGCGCCGGCCGATCCGGGCGCGGGCGAGGAGTTCGGCCCGCAGTAGCCCTGCGCTGCGGTGACCCGCTCAGCCCATGCCGAGCGCGGATTTCACCATCCCGGCGATCGCGCCGCCGTCCGCTCGGCCCTTGACCTGCGGCTGGACGATCTTCATGACCTGGCCCATGGCGGCTCCGCCGGACGCCCCGCCCGCGGTGACCTCGGCCACCGCCGCGTCGACGATGGCACGGACCTCGTCCTCGGTGAGCGGCTGCGGCAGGTAGCGGGCGATGACCTCGAGCTCGGCGCGCTCACGGTCGGCGAGCTCGGGACGGTCGGCGGCGTCGTAGGCCTCGGCGGACTCGCGCCGCTTCTTCGCCTCGCGTCCGAGCACGGTGATGACATCGTCATCCGTGAGCTCGCGGGCCTCCTTGCCGGAGACCTCCTCGTTGGTGATGGCGGTCAGGACCATCCGCAGCGTGGCCGACGTGACCTCATCCCGGCCCTTCATCGCCGTGGTGAGGTCGTTCTGGATGCTGTCCTTCAATGCACTCATGACGGCATTCTCCTACGGCGTGACAGTGGTGACATTCGGGTCGGGCTCGAACTCGTTCGACGGCGAGTCCGCCAGGCACCGGACGATGTAGAGCTCGTACTCCGCACGGTCTCCCCAGCTTCCGTACGATTCGGAGCACCGCGGCCCCGACTGTTGAACGAGGACATCAACGCTGCTGCTCGCCAGCACCGAGTCGTCAAAACGCACGCGGGTCTCCGGCAGCCCATCGTCGCTGTCCGGGATGACGGTCACAAAGGACATGGGCCTGTCACCGGACCGCTGGGCAAGGAAGTCCGCAACGCACTCGCCCAGGAGCCTTCCGGCCTCACCGCTGCCCAGCACTTGGCGGTCCGCGGTCGGCTCCGCCGTGCCGGTGAGTTCGCACAGCACATCGCCGGACCTCATCCGCGTCATCTCCTGCTCAGGCACGGACGGAACATGGACCTGGATGTTCGCGACGCATCCAGGACCGCACTCGGCAAGGTCGGCGCTGATGGCCGTCAACTGGTCCTCGACTCGCTTCATGTCGGCCGGCGGCTCTGGCGTCATCTCGTCGGGAAAGGTCAGGATCCGATCCGCCTCAAAGCGATCCAGAGTCGCGGCACTGACGACCCACTCGGGCGATGCGTTCAAGGTACGCCGAGCCGCCGCGTGCATGCCGCAACGGTCGGAACCCTCCGTGCAGAGGACACTGACGACGGTCTCGTTTTCGGCCTGTTGGGTGGGTACCGGCTTCTGCTGGTCCAGCGGAGGCGCAGCCAGCGCAGGAGCGGTCATGGCAACGGCTGTCACCGGCGCCAGAAGCACCGACGAGACTCCAAGAACCGTCCACCGCATCCCTGCACTGTAGTCAACCGCCTCGGATGCCCGACCACATCGATTCCCCTGGTCAGACGCACTCGTGGGACCATGGCCGGATGCACCCGATCACCCGGCTGGCCCTTGGCTCCGCTGCCGTCGGAGCCGCGACCCTCGCATACGCGCGCTGGGAGGCACAGGCCTACACCCTTCGTCGGGCGCACACACCGGTGCTGCCGAGCGGCCAGCCTCCGCTGCGGATCCTGCACCTGTCGGATCTGCATCTCGTGCCGGGGCAGGTGGGCAAGGTGCAGTGGGTCCAGTCGCTGCGGGCGCTCAATCCGGATGCCGTCGTCGTCACCGGTGACTTCCTCTCCCACCCCGACGCGATCCCCCACGTCCTCGATGCCCTGGACCCGCTGTTCGACCTCCCCGGTGCGTTCGTGCTCGGCAGCAATGACTACTACGCCCCGCGCCCGTTGAATCCGGCGAAGTACCTGCGGGGGCCATCGCAGCTGGAGCCCAAGCGGGCCATGCTCCCGTGGCAGGACCTCGTCGACGGCATCACCGCGAACGGCTGGCTGGATCTCGGAAACGCGCGCGGCTCCCTGACCATCGACGGCCGCGAGGTCGACGTGCGAGGCGTGGACGACCCCCACATCAGTCGGGACCGGTACAGCGACGTGGCCGGACCCTTCGAGGCCTCGGCCGACCTGCGGCTCGGCGTCACCCACGCGCCCTACCTGCGCGTACTCGACGGCATGGCCGGCGACCATGCCGACCTCATCCTCGCCGGGCACACGCACGGGGGGCAGTTGCGCATCCCGGGGGTCGGGGCGCTGGTGACGAACTGCGACCTACCACGCAGCAAGGCCCGAGGACTGTCCGAGCATGACGGGGTGCCGCTGCACGTGTCGGCCGGGCTGGGCACCTCGCCCTACGCGCCGGTGCGGATCGCATGCCGTCCCGAGGCGACCCTGCTGACCCTGACTTCACAGCTGTAGTAGGCGCAGGGAATGCCGATGGGCCGGATCCCCTGCGGGGATCCGGCCCATCGGCTCTGGTCGGGGTGGCGGGATTCGAACCCACGGCCTCTTCGTCCCGAACGAAGCGCGCTACCAAGCTGCGCCACACCCCGAAGGACTCGCGGAGTCTAACGGAGTCCCCTGCATGCTCCGACCAGCGGGGGACACCTCCCGACCGACCCGCGCCACCGGCACTAGCCTTCGGTCCATGACGGTGCCCGATCGACGCCCGGCACGCACGGATCTCGGCCCCGTGACCGCCGCCTACGTGCAGTCACTGGGCTGGCGCTCGGTCAACCTCCACACCCATATCTCCCTGGTCAACCGCTACGTCTACGTCGAGGTTCCCAAGGCAGGCTGCGGCACCATGAAGGCCACCCTCGGCGGCATGGAAGCGGCCCGCAACAACCCGGGCATGGTCCAGCGGTTTCAGGACGCTCCCCACAATCGGCTCGCAGCCACCCCGTTCATCCGCCCCTTCCAACTGCCCGACGATCTGCTGGAGCACGTCCTGACCTCCCCGGACTACCGACGGTTCACGGTCGTCCGCGAGCCCGCCGCTCGGGCCCTCTCCGGGTTCCTGGAGAAGGTCGGCCAGGGGCTGAAGCAGAGCGAGCCGATCGTCGAGGCCCTCCGCGAGCGCACCGGCCGCGCCATCGACCCGCAGGACGTCACCCTCGAGCAGTTCCTGCAGATCATCGCCGACCTGCCGTCACGCAAGCAGGACCCGCACTGGCGCCGCCAGGCCGACCACATCGGCCTCGGGATCGTGGACTACGACGCTGTGGTGCACCTCGAGAACCTCGATGCCTCCTGGGATCTCATCG
>JAUHZW010000156.1 GCA_030425745.1 Actinomycetes bacterium | reverse complement strand
GACGGACGGGAAGCGTCGCCAGGCCCCGATGGAGAAGATAAGCCGAGAAGGGGTCCAGAACGCCTCCTGTGACCGTTCTGATCGGCCTGAGGGCCCGCGCCTGCTCAGGGGTGGTCACCACGACGCCGCCCATGGCGTCTCCATGCCCGCCGATGTACTTCGTGGCGCTGTGGACGCTGAAGGTCGCCCCGAGGACCAGGGGGCGCTGCAGCAGGGGAGTGGCGAAGGTGTTGTCGACCATGACGGGCACGTCACCGGCCGTGCGCACGACCTGCGCGATGTCGCGCAGGTCCAGGGTGGGGTTGCTGGGAGACTCCAGGACGACCAGACCCGTGCGTTCGGTCAGCGCCTCGGCGATCCCATCGGGTTCGGTGAAGGTGACCTCGCTTCCGAGGACCCCCGAGGCGAGCAGCGCGTCGGTGCCGCCGTACAGGGGGCGGACGGCGACCACGTGGGGCAGACCAGCGGCCACTCGGCTCAGGACGACGGCCGTCGAGGCCGCCATTCCACTGGCGAAGGCCAGGGCCTCGATCGGCAGATCCGGGCCATCGGGGACGAAGCCCTCGAGCTCGGCCATGGCCTCCTCGAACCTGGCCACGGTGGGGCTCCAGGCCCGCCGGTAGAGGGCGGTCATGCCATCGGCGCGCGGCTCGCCCGCGGCATAGGCGTCGTACGCGTTCCGGCCGGCCTCGATGCTGGTCAGCGGGTTGGTCGTCGACAGGTCGATGGGCATCGTGTGGACGCCCAGGTCGGTGAGATCGGACTTGCCGGCGTGCACGGCACGGGTGCTGAAGGACTCCATGGAGACAGCCTGTCAGGTGAGCGCTGGTGGATGCCCGACAAAAGATGAAGGCCCCTCCCGCACGGGGAGGGGCCTTCATCATGACTTGCGGGCTACGAGCGGTGCTCCTGCTCGAGCTGCTCGGCGTTCGTCTCCGGCATGCCCGGGTGGTGCAGCACACCACCGTGGAAGGTCCGGATCTGATCGTCGTCCTCGTACTCGTGCAGAGGTGCTTCGAGCTCGGCGTCATGGGCGGCGTGATGCTGCCCGGCCTCGATCTCCGCCGCGGAGGGCTTCGGCACGTTGACGCCGTAGAAGAACTCGCTCAGACGATGCCGGAGCATCTGTGCGCGGTACTTCTTGTTGCGCACACCGTCGGCATCGGCCTTGTCCGGTGCGGGCAGCGGCACGTAGTCGTGCTTGGCGGTGATGACCGCGAGGTCCTTCTCGGACAGCGGCTGGTGCACCTCGATGAACTCTCCGTGGGGGAGTCGGAGGATGCGGCCGGACTCGTATCCGTGGAGCAGTTTCTCCCGGTCACGGCGCTGCAGGCTCAGACAGGTGCGGCGCGTCACCACGAAGACGATGGGCGGCACGATGATCAGCGCGAAACGCAGGAACCAGATGATCGAGTTGATCGACAGGTCGAACGCGACGGCGATGATGTCGTTCGCGCCGCCGACCCACAGCAGCACGTAGAACGTGATCGCCATCATGCCGAAGGCGGTGCGGGTCGGGGCGTTGCGCGGGCGGTCGAGCAGGTTGTGCTCGCGCTTGTCGCCGGTGACCCAGGCCTCGATGAACGGGTAGAGGCCCAGGACGGTGAAGATGATGCCGGGCACGACCAGTGCGGGGATGAAGATGTTCCACGAGATGGTCCAGCCCACACCCGGGATGATCGTCTCCCAGTTCGGCATGACGCGGAGAGCACCATCGAGGAAGCCGATGTACCAGTCCGGCTGCGAGCCCGCCGACACCTGATCAGGCATGTAGGGCCCGAAGATCCAGATCGGGTTGATCGTCACCAGGCCGCCGACGAGGGCGATGATGCCGAAGACGATGAAGAAGAAGCCGCCGGCCTTGGCCATGTACACCGGGAGCAGCGGGTAGCCCACGACGTTGTCGTTGGTGCGGCCCGGGCCGGGGAACTGGGTGTGCTTCTGCGTCCACACCAGCATCAGGTGGATCGTCACCAGCGCCAGGATCAAGCCGGGTATCAGCAGGATGTGCACCCCGTATAGGCGCGAGATGAACTCGGTGCCGGGGAACTCCCCGTCGAAGAGCAGGAAGGCCGCCCACGTGCCCACGACCGGAACCGCCTGGACGATGCCGCGGGCGATCTGCAGGCCGGTCCCGGAGAGCAGGTCGTCGGGCAGCGAGTAGCCGGAGAAGCCGGCGAGCAGGCCGAAGGTGGTCAGGCCGACGCCGATGAGCCAGTTGAACTCACGCGGCTTGCGGAAGGCGCCGGTGAAGAACACGCGGAACATGTGCACGGCCATGGCGGCGATGAAGATCAGGGCCGACCAGTGGTGCATCTGGCGCAGCAGCAGGCCACCGCGTACGTCGAAGGAGATGTTCAGGGCTGAGTCGTACGCCTCGGACATCATGACGCCCTTGAGCGGCACGTAGGAGCCGTCGTAGACGACCTCCGCCATCGACGGCTTGAACCACAGGGTCAGGAAGACACCCGTGAGCAGCACCACGATGAAGCTGTACAGCGCGATCTCACCGAGCATGAACGACCAGTGGTCGGGGAACACCTTGCCCAGATTGCGGGACAGGAACTTGTTGCTGCCGACGCGCTCATCGACGTAGGTCGCCGTGGCGCCGCCGGCCTTCTCGACGGGACTGGTGGTGGTCATCCGCGCTCCCAGAAACTCGGTCCGACTGGCTCTTGGAAGTCAGAGAGAGCCACCAGATAGCCTTCCTCATCCACGCCGATCGGCAACTGCGGCATGCGCCGCGCTGCGGGCCCGAAGACCACGTTGCCGGAGTCAGCCAGGTCGAAGGTCGACTGGTGGCAGGGGCAGAGCAGGTGGTGCGTACGCTGCTCGTAGAGGGCGATCGGGCAGCCCACGTGGGTGCAGATCTTGGAGTAGGCGAGGATGCCCTCGACGTCCCAGCCATCGCCCTGCTGGGAGCGGATCTCGTCCGGCTCCATGCGCACCAGGATGATCGCGGCCTTGCCGCGGGCATTGAGGTTGTGCTCGATGTGCTCCACCTCAGGAAGATCGAGCGGGATGGCGGCGATGAGGCCGCCGACCGGAAGATCCTCCGGGCGGATCGGGCGGTGCGCGATGCTGTCCTTGTTGGGCACCGGTTCACCGTCGATCTCGCCGCCGCTGTCGACCTCGTTGTCCTCGCCCTGGTACGTGCCGTCGGCGATGATCCGCATGCCGTCGGTCCACAGGGTGGTCGAGAGCAGGTCGGCGGGAGACTCGCCCTCGGTGAACTTGGTCGGGGTCCACAGATCGCGCAGCATCACGACGAGCGGGATCGGGAAGAGCACCATGGCGCCGATCAGGGTGCGGCGGATGAGGCGGAATCTGGCGAAGCCGGACTCCTCCTTGCCTCGCTCGTAGTTGGCCTCGGCCTCGAGGGTGGCCTTCTTGGGGGAGACCATGTCGTGCCGCTGCTGCACGACCTCGACGTCGGGCATCAGCTTCTTCGCCCACTGGATCGCGGCCGTGCCGATGAGCAGGATCGCCATGCCCATGGTGAAGCCGAGTGCGACGTTGCTCGCGCCGACCTCGCCCATGACCGGGATGTAGACGACGGTGGTCTTGTCGATGCCGACATAGGCGACGACGAAGAGCACCACGAAGAGCATGGACAGCAGGAACATGGACGCGACCTGGCGCTCCGCCCGACGGGCGGCCTTGGGGTCGGTGTCCGTGGCCCGCGGCTTGTGCGGGATGTCGGCTACGGGGGAGTAGCCCAGCTTGGCCGGGGCCTTGCCGTGGTCGTCAGCGTTCCCCTGATGGGGTGTGAGGTCGCTCATCGTGACTTGATTCCGATCCAGACGGCCGCGGCGATGAGGGCCGCGAAGATGGCAGTGGCGAGGAAGACACCCTCAGTGACCGGGCCGAAGCGGCCGAGGTTCAGGCCGCCCATGCTCGAGGCCTCCTGAAGGCCCATGATGTAGGCGGTGATGGCCTGCTTGTCCTCGGTCGGGAGCTGTGCATCGCTGAAGACCGGCATGTTCTGGGGGCCGGTGAGCATGGCTTCGTAGATGACCTGCGGCGTGGCGTCCATGAGGCTGGGGGCGTACTTCCCCTGGGTCAGGGCGCCGCCCTGACCGGCCGCCTGGTGACACTGGGCGCAGTTGATGCGGAACAGCTCACCGCCGTAGGCCTCATCGGCGCTCGCGTAGTCGAGCTGCTCAGCCGTGGGGATCGCCGGGCCCGGACCGAGGGTCGCGACGAACGCGGCCATGGCCGCGATGTCGTCCTCAGAGTAGGGATTCTCGGCCTTGGCCGGGGCCTGCGCCCCGGGTGCCGCCAGCGGCATGCGGCCGGTGGACACCTGGAAGCTCACGGACGCGGCGCCGACTCCGACCAGAGTCGGGCCGCTGGCGGTGCCCTCGCCCTTGAGGCCGTGGCATGAGGAGCAGCCCTCGAGGTACAGCTGCTCGCCCTTCTCGACCTGGGTCTGGGAGCCGACGGCCAGGGCCGCCTCTGCCGGCTGAACGGAGCCGAGGGCGGCATAGCCGCCTCCGACCACTGCGAGCGCGCCGACCAACAACGCGGATGCCACGATCGGACTGCGCCGTCGTGCGGCCAGGAACTTCACCTTCGCCGAACCTCTCTGCCGTGTCGTGTTGTGCGAAGCCGGCCCAGGAGACCGGCCGATGGTGCTACTTGAGGATGTAGATCATGAAGAACAGGGCGATCCAGACCACGTCGACGAAGTGCCAGTAGTAGGACGTGACGATCGCGCGGGTGGCCTGATCGTGCGTGAAGCGCTTGGCCACGTAGGTGGTGGCCAGGACGAAGAGGAAGGCGATGAGGCCACCGGTCACGTGAAGGCCGTGGAAGCCGGTCGTCAGGTAGAAGGCGGTGCCGTAGGCGCTGCCCGGCATCGTCAGGCCCTCCTGCACGAGGGCCGCGTACTCGGTGACCTGGCCACCGATGAAGACCGCTCCCATGAGGAAGGTGATGATGAACCAGCGGCGCAAGCCCTTGACGTCTCCGCGCTCGGCGTCGAACACGCCGAGCTGGCAG
>JAUHZW010000155.1 GCA_030425745.1 Actinomycetes bacterium | reverse complement strand
GACCCTCGAACCCGAACGGGCGGGTGACGACGCCGATGGTGAGGGCACCGAGGGAGCGAGCCACCCGCGCGACGACCGGTGCTCCACCCGTACCCGTGCCGCCGCCCTCGCCAGCGGTGACGAACACCATGTCGGCGCCCTTGAGCACCTCCTCGATCTCCTCGAGGTGGTCCTCTGCGGCCTTCTTGCCGACATCCGGGTTGGCGCCGGCACCCAGGCCCCGGGTGAGCTCACGACCGATGTCGAGCTTGACGTCGGCGTCGCTCATCAGCAGCGCCTGAGCGTCCGTGTTGATGGCGATGAACTCCACGCCCTTGAGGCCGACCTCGATCATCCGGTTCACGGCGTTGACCCCGCCGCCTCCGATGCCGACGACCTTGATCACTGCCAGGTAATTCTGCGGAGCCGCCACGGCGCCCGTCCCTTCACTCGTTGCCGCCGAGCCCTTCCACCCGGCAACGTTCTGACTCTCAACCCTCAACCTCAACATGAGGCTGATATTTCGTCCGGTCAAAAGCCGGCCGGGAGGTTAGGGCGTGTGACACCTGATGCGCAAGGTGAGAACGGGGTTTTTCGGAAGAAAAGTCTCGAGTTCTTGTTGAGACTCGGGCACGATGCCGCTCGCCCTACCGGAGTTTGAAGGTCGTGGGCAGTTCCGGTGCCGACACGTCGTACATGTCCGCCTTCCGCTTCAGCAGGGCCCGCAGCACCTCGGCCTTCGTCTCGGACTCCATGGCGCTCCCCCACCGCACGACGTCGCCCGACCGCAGGTGCAGGTCGATGTCATCCATGGTCGTCGCGGTCACCGAGACCACCCGCTTGAGCAGATCAGCCGGCAGGCCGCCCACCACCGAGGTCGCCGCGCTCAGGGCCGCTCCCTGGGCTCGGATCCGCGGCAGGCGCCGCGGCAGCTCCTCCGCCGGGAACACCACGCCGTCGGCGTCGATCCCCCAGGCTCCCGTCGGCGAGCCCTCGCCGCTGCCTCCAGCGGCGGAGTCCGGAACCGGTGCGGCGGGATCGAGGACTGCCACCGGTTCGCGGACCTCGACGGCCAGGACGACCTCGTTGGGCCAGCCGCGCCGCACCTCGACCGCCGAGACCCAGGACAGGTCGCGCACGGCCCGCTCCGCCGCGCCGGCATCGACACGGGCCAGCGGTAGCCCCGCCGGGATGTCGGCTGCGGCGAGCACCTCCTGGGCACGGGGCTCCTCCGCGCCGACGACGCGGACCTCCCGGACCTCCAACACCGACGAGAACCACACGAGCCAGACACCGGCCGCGGCGAGGATCAGTAGGCCGCCCACCACCAGGACCCGTCGGCGTCGGCGCCGACGAGGCGTGGGATCGGAGAGGTCCACGCGCCGGGGTCGTGTCGCCGTGGGAAGGCTCATGGGCGCGGCTCTCGCGCCCGGAGGAGCTCCAGCACCTCGCCGCCGATCATCCCGATGTCGCCGGCGCCGAGGGTCATGATGAGGTCTCCCGGTCGGGCCCGGTCGACGAGGTCGCCGGCGACCGACGACCAGGACGGCTCGAACTGCACGCAGGCGGGATCGAGCGGAACGTTTGCCGCCATCGTCTGCCCGCTGGCGCCCGGGATGGGCTCCTCGCCGGGCGCGAACACCTCCAGCACGACCACCTCGTCGGCCAGCCCCAGGGCCTCACCGAACTCTCGGACGAACATCGAGGTCCGGTAGTAGTGGTGGGCCTGGAAGGCCACCACGAGCCGCCCTTCACCGACGACCTCCCTGGCCGCCCGCAGTGTCGCGGCGATCTCGGTGGGATGGTGGGCGTAGTCGTCATAGACGCGCACCCCGCCCGCGGAGCCCTTGAAGTCGAAGCGTCGACGAGTGCCACTGAAGGATGCGAGTCCTTCGCGCAGTGCCGCCGATGGCAGGCCGAGGCCCAGTCCGCATGCGAATGCCGCGAGGGCGTTCAGTGCGTTGTGGCGACCGGGCACCTGCAACTCGATCTCACCGAGCCGGACACCGCCGTGGACGGTGTCGAAGACCCACCCGGTGTCACCTGCGCGCGGATCGCTGAGGCGATAGTCGGCGTCGCGGGCCTCTCCGTAGGTACGGACATCGACGCCCTCGGCCGAGGCCCGGGCTGCGAGCCGCGCGCCGCCCGGATCATCGACGCAGATGACAACGAAGCCGCCTCGGTCGCGGATCCCGCAGGCAAACTCGCAGAAGGCCTCCTCGATCGCTTCGAATGTGCCCCAGTGATCGAGGTGGTCAGGTTCGACGTTGGTGACGATGGCGGCCACCGGCGACAGGTGCAGGAACGAGCCGTCGGACTCGTCCGCCTCGACGACGAACAGGTCACCGGATCCGAGGTGGGCGTTGGACCCGGACTCGTGCAGTTCACTGCCGATGGCGAAGGAGGGGTCGACGCCGCAGTGCTGGAGAGCGACGGTGAGCATCGAGGTCGTCGTCGTCTTGCCGTGCGTGCCGGAGACCGCGACGCCACGGGCGTGCGCCATGACCGATGCCAGCGCCCGCGCGCGGCTCCACTCCGGCACGCCCAGTTCGCGTGCCGCCCTCCGCTCGGGGTTGGACTCGGGGATCGCCGTGGAGACGACCAGTGCATCCGCGCCCACCACCTGAGCGGGATCGTGACCGACCCGGGCGTCGACGCCGACGGCGCGGAGGGCCTGGAGGCGCCGTGAGTCCTTGGCATCGGATCCCGAGACGGTCAGGCCCTGAGCGACCATGATCCGGGCGATGCCGGACATCCCTGCCCCGCCGATCCCGACGATGTGGATGCGCAGCGGACGCTCGGCGTCGCCAGAGGACCCGTCGGTGCCCTCAACCACTGTCATCCTCCTGCCGCAGCCGCCTCCACGGCCCGCGCGAGCTGCTCGTCGGCGTCCCGCTCCCCGAACCGTGCGGCTGCCGCGCCCATGCCCGACAGCCTGCCCTCATCGTGCAGCAAGGAGCCCGCGGAATCGACGAGCCACTCCGCAGTGAGGTCGGCGTCATCGATCAGGAGGCCACCCCCGGCATCGACCACGGGACGAGCATTGAGTCGCTGCTCACCGTTCCCGATCGGCAGGGGCACATAGATGGCGGGCAGACCCACAGCCGCGAGTTCCGCACAGGTCATGGCCCCAGCTCGGGTGAGAGCGAGATCAGCGGCGGCGTAGGCGAGGTCCATGCGATCGATGAAGGGCACCGGCACGTAGCCCGGTGCCGCCTCGGGCGCCTCATTGCGCGAGCCGTAGGCGTGGAGCACCGTGATCCCCGCATCGCGCAGCGGCTGGAGGGCGTCGGCGACCGTCGCATTGAGCCGCTGGGCGCCCTGGGAGCCGCCGAAGACGAGAAGCACGCGACCCTCCTCGGGAAGGGCGAAGAAGCGTCGCGCCTCGGCTCGCCGCGCCGCACGGTCCAGTGATGCGATCTCCTGCCGCAGCGGCAGGGCCATCCGCCGTGCCCCCCGGATCGACTCCGGGAAGGTGGCGAACACGTGCGGGGTGAAGCGCGCGCCGAGTCGGTTGGCCCATCCGGCATGTGCGTTCGCCTCATGGATCACGAGGGGTGTGCGGGTGCGGCGGGCCGCCAGATAGCCCGGTACTGCGGCGTACCCGCCGAAGCCCACCACGACGTCGATCGCCTGATCGTGGATCAGATCGGTCGTCCTTCGCACGGTGTCGCGCACCCGTCCGGGCAGGGCGACGAGGTCCCGACCGGGCCGGCGGGGCATGGGCACACTGGGGACGGTCACGAGCGGATAGCCCCGGGCCGGCACGAGTTCTCGTTCGAGGCCGCGCTCGCCACCGAGCACCACGATCTCCGTCGTCGGATCGGCGCGCCGCAGCGCATCGGCGAGGTTCAACGCGGGCTCGACATGCCCGGCGGTACCGCCTGCTGCCAGGAGGACGCGCACGTCAGCGACGCCGAAGGGACTGTGCGGTGCTGCGGCGACGCAGGGCGCGTCTGGTGTCCGGCTCGGCCTTGGCGAACGCCATGAGCATGCCGAGCGCTGCCAGAGTCGGCACGAGCGACGAGCCTCCGTACGAGACCAGTGGCAGCGGCACTCCGGTGATCGGCAGGAGCCCGAGTACACCTCCGATGTTGATGACCGCCTGCACCACGATCCAGGATCCGACACCGGCCGAGGCCAGCCGGACGAACGGATCGCGCGTGTTCCGAGACAGCCGGAAGATGGCGAACGCGAGGACGCCGAACAGGGCGAGGACGGACAGGGTGCCGAACAGTCCGAGTTCCTCGCCGATCACCGGGAAGATGAAGTCGGTGTGCGCCTCGGGCAGCGAGCCCCACTTCTCCCGACTGGCGCCGAGGCCGACGCCCCAGAAACCGCCGGTTCCGAGGGCGTACTGCCCCTGTGACACCTGCCAGCCGAAGCCGAGCCGGTCGGCATCCGGATCGAGCCATGATGTGAAGCGCTGCATCCGGTAGGGAGCAGCAAGGGTGATGATCACGAGTCCGACAGCGAAGGCACCGGCCAGGACTCCGAACAACCGCATCGGGGCACCCGCGGCGAACAGCATGCCGACGGTGATCGCCCCCAGCATCAGCATGTTTCCGAAGTCACCCTCGAGCAGGACCATCAGCATCATGGCCCCCGCCACCGGGAGCAGTGGGATCAGGAAGGCCTGCCAGCTCTCGACCCGACGGCCATGCCGGGAGAGGACCGTGGCACCCCAGACGACGAGAGCGATCTTCGCGAATTCCGACGGCTGGAGGCGGAAGGGTCCGATGATCTCGATCCAGTTCCGCTGGCCGGCGACCTCGACACCGATCACGAGGACCGCCACCAGCAGCACGAAGGCCAGGCCCAGAAGCGGCCAGGCGAATCCACGCCAGAACTGGACGGACGTGCGGGAGGCGAAGAGCATGCCGATGACCCCGAGCACCGCGAACAGCGCCTGCCGCTGGGCCAGCGTGTACGGCGAGCCATGCACGCGGAAGCTCTCGATGCTCGAAGCGGAGAGCACCATGATCAGGCCCAGCACGAGCAGCAGGAGCGTCGTGCCGAGCAGCAGGTAGTA
>JAUHZW010000154.1 GCA_030425745.1 Actinomycetes bacterium | reverse complement strand
CCCTTGAGGGACTCGGTGAGGGATCCCTCGTGACCGATGATCAGGTAGGGGTCCGGGAAGTCCTCATGCACGTCCAGGCGACGCGGCACGGCCGCGAAGGCCCGGACGATGTCCTCGACCCGGTACAGCTCCTCGTGCGCGCGCAGCGACACCACCAGTGGCGCGTGCGGGGGCACACCGAGCTCGAACGCGTCGATCCACGGCCCGTGGAACACGAAGGTCTGCAGATCGACACCCCAGGGCAGGTACGTCACCCGGGCCGGATCCATCCCCGCTCGTACCACGATGTCCTGATTCCAGACCGAGTCCACGATGACACCGGACAGCGATCTGATCCACGAGAGGTCGTCGCCCCGGGCGTCGGCGTTCGTGAGGTCGTAGCCCCAGGAGAGCCCCACCACCGGCAGCCCGAGACCGGTGAGGACCGGCGCGACCGTGTCGATCGGTCCGGCGAGGACGGGCAGGCCGCCCTGAGCCGCCTGCGCCACCTGCTCGCGGAACTCCAGCGCATCGGTCTCGTCGAGAGTCCAGGCGACGACGAAGGGAGAGCGGCCGATCTCCAGAAGAGCGGCGACCCACCGTTCGTCATGGATGCCCCAGCCCCGCGTGGCATAGACGCAGTCGTGGGGACGGATGTCAGGCAGATCGCCGCCGAGCGTCACGGCTCGATCATGTCGGGACCGAGAGCTGACTCGGTGTCGGGAATCCCCAGCTCCGCCGCGCGCTTGTCGGCCAGCGCGAGCAGCCGGCGGATCCGCCCGGCGATGGCGTCCTTCGTCATCGGTGGATCCGAGAGTCCGCCGAGCTCCTCCAGGCTCGCCTGCTGGTGCTCGAGACGGAGCCGGCCGGCCGAGAGCAGATGCTCGGGCACATCGTCGCCGAGGATCTCCAGAGCCCGCTGCACACGTGCACCGGCCGCCACCGCGGCCCGGGCTGAGCGTCGCAGGTTCGCGTCGTCGAAGTTGGCCAGCCGGTTCGCGGTGGCACGCACCTCCCGGCGCATCCGACGCTCCTCCCACGCGAGGACCGACTCATGGGCACCCAGTCGCGTCAGCATGGCTCCGATCGCGTCGCCGTCCCGGATCACGACCCGGTCAACACCGCGCACTTCACGGGACTTCGCTCCGATGCCCAGCCGCCGCGCCGCGCCGACGAGGGCGAGCGCCGCCTCCGGGCCGGGGCAGGTGATCTCCAACGAGGAGGAACGTCCCGGCTCGGTGAGCGAGCCGTGCGCGAGGAAGGCGCCTCGCCACGCGGACTCGACATCGCACATGCCGCCATTGACGATGGCCGGGGGCAGGCCGCGCACCGGACGACCGCTGCCGTCGACGATGCCCGTCTGGCGAGCGAGTGCCTCGCCACCCTCGGCCACTCGGACCAGGTAGCGCGAACCCTTGCGGATTCCACCTCCTTGCACCATCGCCACATCGGCCTCATGGCCGTACACCTCAAAGATGTCCTTGCGCAGCCGCCGCGCTGCCGCCCCGGTGTCGAGCTCCGCCTCGATGACGATGTGGCCGCTGACGATGTGGAGACCACCGGCGAAACGCAGCATGGTGGCGACCTCGGCCTTGCGGCAGCATGACTTCGTCAGCTCGACGCGACTGAGCTCGTCCTTCACCGCTGCCGTCATCGCCATGGCTCTCCGTCCCGGCCACCTGCGGTGACCTTCCCACTGCTCTCACTGCCCCGACGTGGCCGCCAGCGCCCTTTCATCAGGCCAGCACCGTATCGAAGGCCACAGCCAACCGTTGCGGGTCATGCATCCCGGCCCTCGCGCCGTCCGGATGACCGACGTCCATGAGGAACGCCTCGGCACCCAGATCTGAGCAGGAGCGCCGCAACGCGGCCACGTCCTCGACGTTGTGCCGGTCCGCGATCACGGTGTCGATGCGCAGATCGGGCAGGTAGTTGTACAGGACGTCGAGGTAGGTGTGTGCCGCGAATCCCGTCGTCTCACCCGTCTGGGGATTGAGGTTCAGGACGACGATCCGCTGTGCCGGGCTCTCCGCGATGGCGCGGGCCAGCTCCGGGATGACGAGGTGCGGCATCACGGAGGTGTACCAGGAGCCGGGGCCGAGGACGATCGCGTCGGCCTCGGCGATGGCCGTGAGCGCCTCGGGGCAGGCGGTGGGTGCCGGCGGGTCGAGTGCGATGTGCAGAACATCGCCCGGAGTCGTGGCTACCTCGACCTGACCCCGGACCTCCGTGACAGCTTCCGGACGGTCCGGGTCATGCCCGAGCACCTCGGCGACGATGGTCAGCGGATGGGTGCTGCACGGCAGCACGCGTCCGTTCGCGCCCAGCAGGGAGGCCACCCAGTCCAGACCGGTGACCGGGTCTCCGGTCTGCTCCCACAGCGCGGTGATGAGCAGGTTGCCCACGGAGTGCCCGGCGAGGTCGCCGTCGCCGCCGAATCGGTGCTGGATGACCCGGGCCCAGGTGCGTCCCCAGGAGTCGTCTCCACACAGCGCTGCCAGGGCCATGCGCAGGTCGCCCGGTGGCAGGATCCCGAACTCGGCGCGAAGGCGGCCACTGGATCCACCGTCATCGGCCACCCCGACGACCGCCGTGAGGTGGTCGGTCACTCGCCGCAAGGCCTGAAGGGATGCTGCCAGACCGTGCCCGCCGCCGAGCGCCACCACTCGACGATGTGAAGAGGACGGGAGTCCTCCACGTGGTCGCACGCTCACTCGCGCCCCAGATCACGGTGGAAGGTGCGGGTGCTGATGCCGTCGGCGGCGAGCCGACCGGCCAATGCCTCGGTCAATGCGACGCTGCGGTGCTTGCCCCCCGTGCAGCCGATCGCCACGGTGACATACCGCTTGCCCTCCCGCAGGTACCCCCCGGACACGATCTTCACGAGGTCGCCGTAGGACGCCAGGAACTCCTGGGCGCCCGGCTGCCCGAGAACCTCGGTGGCCACCGGCGCGTCCTGCCCGGTCAGGTGCCGCAGCCGCTCGTCCCAATAGGGATTCGGCAGGAACCGGGCGTCGGCCACCAGATCCGCATCGACGGGGATGCCGTACTTGAATCCGAAGGACATCACCGTGCAGGTCAGCTGCGGCGGATCCTCCTGACCGAAGGCCTCCTCGATACGTCGGCGCAGGTCATGGACGTTGATGGCCGTGGTGTCGATCACCACATCCGCCCGTGCGCGGAGGTCGCCCAAGAGACGGCGCTCCGCCTGAAGCCCATCCAGGATGCGCTGGTCACCCTGCAGCGGGTGAGGACGGCGGGAGCTCTCGAACCTGCGGACCAGCGCCTCATCCGAGGCCTCCAGGTACACCGTGCGCACATCCACGTCCTCGCGCGGAAGATCGGCCATCGCGGCCGCGAGCTCGGTGAAGAAGGCACCACCGCGAGCGTCGACGACGACTCCGACCCGCTCGACATCAGGGGTACGTCGTGCGAGATCGACCGCTGAGGTCAGCAGTGACGGCGGCATGTTGTCGATGACGAACCAGCCGAGGTCCTCCAGCGCACGGGCCGCCGTCGAGCGACCCGCACCCGACATCCCGGTCACCAGGACGAGCTTGAGCGCGTGCACGCCGCTCGGTGCGTCCACGTCGGCCTCGGTCACGCCACCATCATGGACCATCGGACGTGTCCGGGTGCAGTGCCGTGTGGATCGACTGCGCGAGGGCCGGTCCGACCCCGGGTGCCGAGGCGAGTTCCTCGACCGAGGCTGCAGCGATCGCACGCATCGTCCCGAAGTGACGACGGAGCGATTTCACGCGCGCCGGGCCGAGGCCGGGTACCGAGTCAAGGACACTCGTCGTGGAGCGTCGGGCGCGTCTCTTGCGGTGATGGGTGATGGCGCGGCGGTGGGCCTCATCCCGCACACGCTGCAGGAGGTAGAGCCCCTCACTCGTGCGCGGCAGGATCACGGGATCCTCCTCCCCCGGCAGCCACACCTCCTCGAGCCGCTTGGCCAACCCGATGACGGGGAGGTCTCCGCAGCCCACCTCCATGAGGGCGTCCTGTGCGGCTCTCACCTGCGGAGCTCCCCCGTCGATCACCAGCAGCGCCGGTGGATAGGCGAAGCGGGTCGGCGTCCCGTCCGGCTCCACGGCCTCGCCCCTGCCGCCCGTCTCGTCAGAGTTCCCAGCGGCTGCCCCGTCGGATCCCACGCGGCTGAACCGTCGGCGGACCACCTCGGCCACGGAGGCGAGGTCGTCGGCCTGGGGCGTGGTGATGACGAAGGATCGATAGTCACGCTTGCGAGGCAGGCCGTCCTCGAAGACGACCAGAGACGCCACGGTGTCCTGGCCCTGCAGAGTCGACACGTCGATGCATTCGATCCGCAGTGGCGGGTCGGGCAGCCCGAGCGCCTCCTGGAGTTCCTGAAGTGCCTGACTCCTCGTGGTGAGGTCGCTGGAACGCCGTGCCGTATGGAGTCGGAGGAGGTTGGCGGCGTTCTCGTTCGCCGTGGCCAGGAAGGCTCGCTTGTCGCCCCGCTGGGGCTGCCGCACGCTGACCCGCGAGCCGCGACGGTCGGTGAGCCAGGCCGACATCACGTCGGGCTCAGCGAGTTCGAACGGCAGGAGCACCTCCTTCGGCGGCACCGCCGCCTCGGATTCCGCATAGATGCGCAGGAGCGCACGTTCGAGATAACCGGCTGACGCCAGATCCTCGGCCTTCTCGAGGACGAATCCACGCTCCCCGACGATCCGCCCTCCTCGCACGTGGAAGACCTGCACCGCCATCTGCAGGTCGTCCTCGCTCACACCGACGACGTCGGCATCAGTGCGGTCGTCGAACACCACGGTGTTGCGTTCCAGGGCACGCGTCAGCGCCTGCCAGCGATCGCGCAGCCGTGCCGCCTCCTCGTAGTCCATCCGCTCGGAAGCCTCCCGCATGCGGCGCTCGATCTCCCGCACGAACGCGTCGGACTGACCGGCCAGGAAGGAGCAGAGGTCATCGACATAGCCTCGGTAGTCCTCAGCGGACACCCGGTCCACGCACGGGGCGCTGCACTTCCCGATGTACCCCAACAGACAGGGCCGGCCCACCTGCTGCGCCCTTCGGAACACCCCGTCACGGCAGGTGCGCACCGGGAAGACGCGGACCAGTTGATCG
>JAUHZW010000153.1 GCA_030425745.1 Actinomycetes bacterium | reverse complement strand
GCGTGAGAGGACGACCATGAAGATCGCGGTGTGCGTGAAGCAGGTGCCGGACACCTGGGCGGAGAAGAAGCTTCGTGAGGGGGATTCGCTGCTGGATCGTGAGTCCGCCGATGGTGTCATGAACGAACTCGACGAGTACGCGGTCGAGGAGGCTCTTCAGCTGATCGAGGCGCAGGGCGGCGAGGTCGTGGTCCTGTCGATGGGCCCGGAGCGGGCAGCCGAGACTGTGCGCAAGGCGCTGAGCATGGGTGCCGATGCCGGCATCCACGTGGTCGATGACTCCCTCGCCGGCTCCGACGCGATCGCGACCAGCGCGGTCATCGCCAAGGCCCTGGAGGGCAAGGACTTCGACCTGGTGATCTTCGGCTCGGAGTCGACCGACGCCCGCATGAGTGTCGTGCCGGCCATGGTCGCCGAGCGTCTGGGCTGGGCGCAGGTCACGTTCGCGCAGAAGGTCGAGGTCTCCGGCAGCGACGTCACCATCGAGCGCGCCACCGAGAACGGCTCGGACACCGTGACGGCGTCGATGCCGGCGGTGGTGAGTGTGGTCGAGAAGATCAACGAGCCTCGCTACCCGTCCTTCAAGGGGATCATGGCGGCGAAGAAGAAGCCGGTCGAGACCGTCGCGGTCGCCGACCTCGGCCTCGACACTGCAGCGGTCGGCACTGCTGCTGCCTGGAGTGCGGTCAACGACTTCGCAGCCCGTCCGCCGAAGGCAGCCGGCACGATCGTCACCGATGAGGGCGACGGCGGCACCAAGGTCGCGACCTACCTCGTCGACCAGAAGTTCATCTGACCGATCTGACTTTCCACGACGACACGACTTTCCTAGGAGTACGACATGGCTGAGGTTCTGGTTCTGGTCGATCAGGTCGACGGAGCGGTGAAGAAGTCCACGACGGAGCTGCTGACCGCTGCACGCGGTCTCGGTGAGCCGGCCGCGGTGTGGGTCGGCCCGGGCATCGATGATGCGGCGATCGCGACGCTGGGTGAGTACGGCGCCACCAAGGTGTACGTGGCCGGTGACGACGAGCTCGCCAAGCACCCCGTCGCTCCGGCCGCCGAGGTCCTCGCGCAGCTGGTCGGCGAGGTCTCGCCGGCCGCGGTGCTGGTCCCCTCGACCGCCGACGGCAAGGAGACCGCTGCCCGTCTGGCGGTGAAGGTCGGTTCAGGCATCATCACCGACGCTGTCGAGGTCGCCGCCGACGGTGACCGTGTCGTCGCGACGCAGAGCGTGTTCGGCGGCTCGACCATCGTGCACTCGACGGTCACCCATGGCGTCCCGATCATCACCGTGCGCGGCAACGCGATCGCCCCGGAGGCCGCTGCTGCGACTCCGGCGCGCGTCGATGTGACCGTGGAGCTGTCGGATGCCGCGAAGAAGGCGACCATCACCGGTCATACCGCCGCGGTGAAGGGCGGCCGCCCGGAGTTGACCGAGGCGCAGGTCGTCGTCTCCGGCGGACGCGGCGTCGGCTCCGCCGACGGCTTCGGCGTCATCGAGGCCCTCGCGGACTCCCTCGGTGCGGCCGTCGGCGCATCTCGTGCGGCCACCGATGCCGGCTGGTACCCGCACCAGTACCAGGTCGGTCAGACCGGCAAGACCGTGTCCCCGCAGCTGTACATCGCCAACGGCATCTCCGGCGCCATCCAGCACCGGGCCGGCATGCAGACGTCCAAGACGATCGTTGTGGTCAACAAGGATCCCGAGGCCCCGATCTTCGAGCTCGCCGACTACGGCGTCGTGGGCGACCTGTTCAGCGTCGTGCCGCAGCTCACCGAGGAGATCGGCAAGCGCAGCAACTAGTTCGACTGATCGATCTCTGATCGACCTTCACGAGGAGCGTGTGCCATGACCCAGCGCGACAAGCCCTGGGTCATGCGCACGTATGCAGGGCATTCATCGGCCCGCGAGTCGAACGAGCTGTATCGCCGAAACCTGGCCAAGGGTCAGACAGGACTGTCGATCGCATTCGACCTGCCGACCCAGACGGGCTATGACCCGGACTCCCCGCTGGCGCGAGGTGAGGTCGGCAAGGTGGGTGTGCCGGTAGCCGATCTCGGTGACATGGAGCAGTTGCTCGCCGGCATACCGCTCGACCAGATGAACACGTCGATGACGATCAACGCCACGGCGATGTGGCTGCTCGCGCTCTACGTCACCGTGGCCGACGAGCAGGGTGCTGACCGCGCCGACCTCGCGGGCACCACGCAGAACGACATCATCAAGGAGTACCTGTCGCGGGGCACGTATGTGTTCCCGCCGGCTCCGTCCATGCGGCTCATCACGGACATGATCGCGTGGAGCGTGCACAACACCCCGAAGTGGAACCCGATCAACATCTGCTCGTACCACCTGCAGGAGGCCGGGGCGACTCCGGTGCAGGAGATCGCCTTCTCGATGAGCACGGCGATCGCGGTGCTCGATGCCGTCCGTGACTCCGGTCAGGTGTCGGCCGACGAGATGGCCAAGGTCGTGGCACGCATCTCCTTCTTCGTGAACGCCGGAGTGCGCTTCATCGAGGAGATGTGCAAGATGCGCGCCTTCGTCCAGCTGTGGGACGAGATCACGCTCGAGCGCTACGGCGTCACCGATGACAAGGCCCGGCGCTTCCGCTACGGCGTGCAGGTCAACTCCCTCGGCCTGACCGAGGCCCAGCCGGAGAACAACATCCAGCGCATCGTGCTGGAGATGCTCGCGGTCACCCTGTCCAAGAACGCCCGCGCCCGTGCGGTGCAGCTGCCGGCCTGGAACGAGGCGCTCGGCCTGCCGCGTCCATGGGACCAGCAGTGGAGCCTGCGCATGCAGCAGGTGCTCGCACTGGAGACCGACCTGCTCGAGCACGAGGACATCTTCGACGGCAGCCACGTGATCGAGGCCAAGGTCGATGCGATGGTCACGGAGGCCACGGCGGAGATGGAGCGCATCGCAGAGTTGGGAGGCGCCGTCGCAGCTGTCGAGTCGGGGTATCTCAAGAGCGCACTGGTCGCTTCGCACGCTGAACGACGCCGTCGGGTCGAGTCCGGCGACGAGATCATCGTCGGCGTCAACGCCTTTGAGACCACCGAGCCGAGCCCGCTCACCGCGGATCTCGACTCTGCGATCCAGCGGGTCGACCCTGCCGTGGAGGAGCGCGCTGTCATCGCGCTGGATGAGTGGCGTGCGCAGCGTGACCCGGTGAAGGTCAAGGAGGCTCTCGGGCGGCTGGCCGAGGTCGCCGCCACGGATGTGAACCTCATGGATGCCACCCTCGAGTGCGCCCGCGCGGGCGTCACCACGGGGGAGTGGGCCGGAACGCTGCGCAACGTGTTCGGCGAGTACCGCGCGCCCACCGGGGTGACCGGCTCGGTCGGCGCCGGCGACCGCAAGGGTCTGGCCGAGCTTCGGACTGCCGTCGCCGCCACGGGTGAGGAGTTGGGCCACAAACTGCGCATGCTCGTCGGCAAGCCCGGTCTGGACGGCCATTCCAACGGCGCCGAGCAGGTGGCGGTCGCGGCCCGCGACGCCGGGTTCGAGGTCATCTATCAGGGCATCCGCCTGACGCCCGAGCAGATCGTCGCGGCTGCAGCGCAGGAGGACGTCGACTGCATCGGTCTGTCGATCCTGTCCGGCTCGCACCTGCAGCTCGTCCCGCAGGTCCTCGAGGGTCTGCGTCGTGAAGGACTGGATGACGTCCCGGTGGTGCTCGGCGGGATCATCCCCGACGCCGACGCCGAGCGGCTCATCCACGAGGGCGTCGCGGCGGTGTTCACCCCGAAGGACTACGACCTCACCGCTGTCATGACCCGGGTGCTCGAGGTGGTCCGCACCAGCAAGAGCCTCACCTCGGCCGGAGACTGACCCACGAATCCCATCCATCGCCTGACACAGATCGCCTGACACAAGGAGTCCCATGAGCTCGCAGCGCGCACGCCGCTCGAACCTGGCCGTCCCGGGTTCGAGCCCCAAGATGCTGGAGAAGGCCAAGGGCCTTCCGGCCGATCAGATCTTCATGGACATCGAGGACGCTGTCGCCCCGATCGCCAAGCCCGACGCCCGCAAGAACATCGTCGCGGCTCTGAACGAGGGCGGCTACGACGGCAAGACCCGCACCGTGCGCGTCAACGACTGGACCACGGAGTGGACCTACGCCGATGTCATCGAGGTCGTCGAGGGTGCTGGCGCGAACCTGGACTGCATCATGCTGCCCAAGGTCCAGACTGCCGATCAGGTCGTCGCGCTGGACATGCTGCTCACCCAGCTCGAGAAGTCGAACGGGCTGGAGGTCGGTCGGATCGGCATCGAGGCGCAGATCGAGAACGCCCTCGGCCTGATCAACGTCGATGCCATCGCACAGGCGAGCCCGCGCGTGGAGACGATCATCTTCGGCCCGGCCGACTTCATGGCGAGCATCAACATGAAGTCCCTCGTCGTGGGCGAGCAGCCTCCCGGTTACGACGTCGGTGACGCGTACCACTACATCCTCATGCGGATCCTCATGGCCGCGCGTGCCTACGACAAGCAGGCCATCGACGGCCCGTACCTGGCCATCAAGGACATCGACGGATACAAGCGCGTTGCGGGGCGTTCAGCTGCACTGGGCTTCGACGGCAAGTGGGTGCTGCACCCCGGTCAGATCGACGCCGCGAATGAGGTCTTCTCGCCCAAGCAGGAGGACTACGACCACGCCGAGCTCATCCTCGACGCGTACGACTACTACACCTCGGCCGAGGGCGGGGCCAAGGGAGCGGTCATGCTCGGCGACGAGATGATCGATGAGGCCAGCCGCAAGATGGCGCTGGTCATCTCCGCCAAGGGACGCGCTGCCGGCATGCAGCGCACCAAGCAGTTCGAGAAGCCGGAGGCATAGTCATGGGACGCCTTGCACAGACAGAGGGACTGACCGAGGAGCAGCAGGCCATCCTCGAGGCCGTTCGCGACTTCGTCGACAACGAGATCATCCCCGTCGCGAATGACCTCGAGCACGCTGACGAGTACCCGCAGGCCATCGTCGACGGCCTGAAGGAGATGGGCGTCTTCGGGCTGATGATCCCGGAGGAGTACGGAGGCGGTGGACTCGGCGTGCAGGAGGTGTGCGTCGTCGAGCAGGAGATCGCAGCTTCCGGGGCAGGCATGGGCGGCTGCAGTGCCGTGCACATCGGCATGTTCGGCTTCGAGTCGATGATCCGCTACGGCTCAGCGGAGAT
>JAUHZW010000152.1 GCA_030425745.1 Actinomycetes bacterium | reverse complement strand
GATTCCCTTGGACGACGCCGTGGGTGAGGTCAGTGCCGAGCAGTTCTGCCCGTACCCGCCCGGCGTTCCGCTCATCGCCCCGGGCGAGCGGGTCACCCGCGAGGCCATCGACGAGATCCGGGCGGCTGCGAGGATCGGTCGAGTCGCCTACAACAGCGATCCGTCGCTGGAGACGATCGAGGTCATCGACGGGGTCGGGTCGTCGCTCGCGGGAGGATGAGGCCATGACGGACAGTGAGCTCAACAAGGTCTTCGACGCGCCGTCGGTGCTCCTCGACATGGAGCCGCTGCCCGATGCCCAGTGCCCGGCTGGTCCGAGCACGAGGCGGGCACGTCGACCGACATTGAGACCGACGAGGTGTTCGTCGTCATCAGCGGCTCGGGGCGGGTGCGACTCGAGGACGGGGGAGTCCTCGAACTGCGGCCGGGCACGGTCGGTGTGCTCGCCGCGGGCACTCGCACGGTCTGGGAGATCGACGAGCCGCTGCGCAAGGTGTGGGTCACCGAGCGTTGACAGAGCCCGGCGTCACCCCGTGGCGAGCCGGTCGAGTTCTGCCACCGTCTCGTCGTCCAGCGTGATGAGCGCGCTGGCGCAGTTCTCCTCGAGGTGGGCGACCGAACCGGTGCCCGGAATCGGCAGCATGACCGGTGAGCGCTGGAGCAGCCAGGCGAGCGCCACCTGGCCCGGGGTGGCGCCGATGCGGGCGGCGATCTGCGACACCACGCTGTCTGGGGCTGCGAGATCGCGGCCGCCGAGGGGATACCAGGGAATGAACCCGATGCCCTCGCGCTCGCAGTAGTCGACGAGTTCCTCCGAACTGCGGTTCGCCACGTTGTAGTGGTTCTGCACCGTGACCACCTCGAAGTGCTGCCGAGCCGCCTCGACATCGGCGACCGTCACCTCCGACAGGCCGACATGGCGGATCAGTCCCTCGCGCTGGAACTCGGCGATGGCCGCGAACTGCTCCTCCGCCGGCACATGCGGGTCGATCCGGTGCAGCTGCCACAGGTCGATGCGCTCGACACCCAGACGTCGAAGCGACATGAGCACGCACTGGCGCAGGTAGGCGGGTCGACCCACCGGCTCCCACTGGTTGGGTCCCTGCCGGGTGAGCGCACCCTTCGTGGCGATGAGGAGCCCGTCGTAGGGGTGCAGGGCCTCGCGAATGAGGTTCTCGCTGACATCGGGCCCGTAGGCGTCAGCGGTATCGATGAAGTCGACGCCCAACTCCACGGCTCTGCGCAGGACGGTGCGCGCCACGTCGGAGTCCTTCGGCTCGCCCCACACTCCGTCTCCCGTGATCCGCATGGCCCCGAAGCCGAGGCGGTTCACCGTGATCGGATCGTCGCTCGTGGCGGCGATCGTGAAGGTGCCGGACGAGGCGGCGGGGCGTTCGGTGTCAGTGGCATCGGTCATGGCGCCATTCAACCGCGCGAATCGGTGCCAGAATCAACGGGTGCCTGCCTCGCCCCCCACGCTCCGCGACCGCCTGGGTGGGCGCTGGGCGCTGTCCTGGCAGGCGTCGGTGCTGGGATCGGTCCTCATCTCGGTGCTGTTCGTCGTCCGGGGCAGTGCGCTGGCGGAGCCCGGCAGCCAGATCGAGGCAGCGCTTCAGTGGTTCCTTGTCGCCCTCATCGCCGTGGCGGTCAAGTCCGCATGGCAGGTGCTCGCCGACCGCACCTTCCTCGCCTCGCGTCGTGTCAGCCCGCTGCCCGTCGCGCGGGTCCTGCTCTTCGACATGTCGGTGGGCGTCGTCTTCGGAGCGGCCTCGATCGGAGCGGAGATCGTCGTCAATCCCCTCGGCGAGGACATCTCGGTCCTCGAGGCGGCCGTCCGGATCGTTGCCTTCGCGATCACCACCGTGTGCTGGTACGTCATCACGACGATCCTGTTCGACGCCCGTCAGCGGTTCTGGGACGAGCGGGAACGCCTCCTCGGTGAACTGGTTCAGGCCCAGCTGGCGCAGGTGCAGGAGCAGCAGGTGATCGAGTCCCTGCGCGAAGAGGTCCAGAACGAGCTGAAGGAACCCATCGCCCAGGCGCAGCTCGCGACCGCGACCGCGCTGCTCGAGGAGGGAGCGGAGCCCGCCGGCATCTCCGACCAGCTGCGTGAACTCGCCACCGGCTCGGTGCGATCACTCAGCCATGAGCTGCACGCGGATGAGGAGCGGGCCTACCCGCGCAGCAGCTTCGTCACGGTGATGGCGAGCTTCTCGCGTGAGGCCCGATTCGCCGTCATCCCCGTCATGCTGATGATCGCGGTGGCCTATGCCATCGACGCGACCATCCGCAGCGAAGCGCAGGTCGGGGTCGCTTCTACGGCGGGTTTCGCTGTCGTGTGCGCCGCGGTGATGCTGGTGTCCAACTGGCTGATGGACCGGGTGCCGAGTGGGCGGTTGGTCGTCTATGTCATCACGTTCGTGCTGCTGGAGGGCATCGCCCTGCTCTACGTCTCCGGGGTCACCCCCTGGGGCTGGTTGACCGGATCGATCGAGACGCTGACCCTCACCACGGGTGAGGTCGCTGCACTGATCCTCATCGTGACGGTCGGCCTGCTCGGCACGAGCTACGCGTCCGCCGTGATCACGCACCGCACCCGCGTGCTGGAGCGACTGCGGACGGATGCCGACCTCGCCGTCGCCGAGCAGGTGGCCATGGCGCAACGACTCTCGGATGCGTCGCGCATCATCGCGTCCGATCTGCACGGCACGCTTCAGACCCGGCTCATGGTCTGCGCCGGGGCGTTGGACACGGCGCGGGCCGACGGTGACCCCGAGGCGATCCGAGAGGCGCTCGACCAGGCGTGGAAGGTCCTGCGTGCCCCCTTCTCGGACGCCGACAGCACCTCTTCGGTGGGTGAGACCATCGACCTCCATGTGTCCCGGTGGGACGGCATCCTGGAGGTCTCCTGCCGGGTGGATCCGACAGTCGATCAGATGGATTCGACGGTCGCTGAGGGCATCGGGGTGGTTTTGGAGGAGGGGCTTGCCAATGCCTACCGACACGGCGGCGCCGAACGGGCGGTGATCGACATCGCCGCAGACGGTGCGGCCGCCGTCGTCCGCATCGAGGACGATGGGAGCGGGCCCAGCGGCGCGTCCGAGGGGATGGGGTCTCGGCGTATGGCCGCGGTCGGCGAAGTATCGCTCGTCGCGGTGCCGACCGGTGGCCTGCTCACCGTGCGCGTGCATTCCGGGGCGCCGTCGTGAACCTGACGGATGTGGAGATTGCGATGGCGATCCTGGACAGCCATCGTGACCGGGTGGGGTCCGAATTGATGGATCGTTCCGGTGACGCCGGTGTCGACGCGGTGCGGCTGTTCACTCTGGATGCCGTGGTCCTCAGTCATGATGGTGGAGCGGACCCGGTGTTCGTGTATGCGAACCTCGCAGCCTGTGAATTGTGGAACATGTCCGTTGATGAACTGGTGGGAATGCCATCCCGCTACTCGGCTCCTCCGGAGCATCGGGACTCGCGTGCCTCGATGCTGGCCGATGCGGCCTCCTCGGGAGTGCTGCACGGCTACTCGGGCGAGCGCATCGCCAAGGATGGATCGCGCTTCATCATCGAGCGCGCGACCCTGTGGACCGTTGACGGCTATCCGGAGCGTCCGGGGCAGGCGGTCGTCTTCCGGGACTGGCATTCCATCGACCCGGGTGCATAGGGGCGTCAGATCACAAAGTCCGGACCGTCGGCCAAGCCGTGGGTGAACAGCAGTCCGGCGACCGCCGGGTAGTGGTGGTCGGCGACCGATTGGGCATAGGCCCAGAACAGGTCGAGATCCTCGCGGGCGGCGATGTCCTCGTCGGTGAACCGCAGGAAGTGCAGATGGCGCACCGCGTGGCAGGCCGACGGGAGTGACTCGAGTTCCTCGGGGGATCCGGACCACACCGCCCCGTCGGGCCGCAGCGGCGGCTCCGCCCCATCGGGCAGCACATGGGCGAACGTCAGGATCAGCTGGCCGGCCTCGGCTCGCCAGGAGGTGGAGTGCGAGAGCGCGTCACCGTGATGGGCGAAGCCCAGCCGGACCGGATCCGCCCCAGCGGGCAGGGCGGTCTGCTCGATGACCAGAACGATCCGATCCGCATGAGCAGCGCTGATCGACAGGTGCTCGAGGACGATCTGCACGTGCCACCTCCCGGCGGGAGGCTACTTCTCCGGCTTCATGACGATGAGCTTCAGGGTGCCCACGACCTCGTCGCTCATGGTGTTCTCCGCACCCGGGGGGCGGGTGATGATCTGGACGTCGGTGGTGCCGACGCGCTTGGCGGTCACGGTCCAGGTGGTTGTACCGGGGACCCCGACCATGCCGTTCGTGTTCTCCGGCGCCTTGTAGACGCCCTTGGAGATCTTCGCGATGGGCTTGTCGTTCGCCGTGCAGCAGCCGCCGTCGGCCGTCCACGAGTAACCGGTCGTGCGGTTGGTGCTGAGGGTGATCTGGATGGACTCGCCGGGGACGAGACGCACCTGGGCGGGCAACTCGAAGACGGTGAGGGTCGGCTTCTTGGCTGCTGAGGCGGGTGCCGCCGAGACGGCACTCAGGCCGAGGATCAAGGCGATGGCGGACAGGGCTGCGGTGACGCGACGAAGAGGAGTCATGCGCGCGAGCCTACGCCCGGAAGGTGCCTCGGCGGCAGTCCCGGGATGGAGGACAGGAAGAAGAACACCGCGCCGACGAGCGTGCCGAGGTTCGCGATGAACGGATAGATCGGCTGATCGGTCAGCGGCACGATGTATGCCCCGACGGCGGAGAGCACGAAGAACGCCGACCCGATGATGTTCAGCAGTGCCAGGAACCGGGCCTCCTCCGGATCCTGGGAACGGTGCTGGATCGGGTAGTGCAGTGAGTAGAAGATGCTGCTGGCGGTGACGAAGCAGATCGCGCCGATCAGATCGGGCGCCCAGATGACGGCCTCCTGCTGGCCGATGGAGAGCTGGCTGAGCAGCGCCCCGGTCATGCTGGTCTGGAACAGGATCGCCCCGAAGCCCTGGACGCCCGCGCCCAGAGAGTTCCGATTGGCGAAGGAGCGCACGTTCTTCGGGCCGCGCCGGTCGTTCAGTCGCTGGCGGCGACCCTGCACGACCTGCACGCTCGCCCCGATCAGATACAGCGAGGACCCGACGAAGTAGATGATGTCGATGAGTTCGTCACTCACCTGCGGAACGAGAGGCAGTATCGCCCCGGCGGCGAACAGCACCGAACC
>JAUHZW010000151.1 GCA_030425745.1 Actinomycetes bacterium | reverse complement strand
TGCGCGAAATCAGGCGCGAATCGTCCTCCGACGCGCCGGGCGATCCCGAGCGGTTCCGCCGGGTCGCCCTGACCAACGACGAGATGATGCGACAGGGCGACGCCATCCGCGAGACGCTCGCCGCCAACGCCGAGCCGCTCGCGGCGATCGGGCGCGATCTCGCGGAACAGCCGGGCTGCCCGCTTGGACAGCTCATTGCGCACCTGACGGCGGGTCGCCTCGCAGGCACTGGTCGCGCCCACGGCCGTCACGAAGTAGACGCGCGCGGGGCGCTCGTTCTCCTCGACCCAGGTCAGCACGCTGTCGATGCAGGCAGCGAGGTCGTCGGGCGAGCGGACGTCGACCATGGCGGCCGCCACGGCCTCGCTCCAGCGCTCGGCGAAGCCCGAGATGATCTCGTCGAGGATCTCGTCCTTGCTGGTGAAGTGGTAGTAGAAGGCCGCCGGTGTCATGCCGCAGTGGGCGGCGATATCGGAGACCGCGATCTCATCCGGGGGCTGCACGGACAGCAGGTCGACCGCCGCCTCGAGGATCTCGTGCCGACGCGACGGTCGGTTGGCCGGACGGCCTGCACGGGTCTTTGGCATGATCGGGGGATTCTCCCACAGGGTGGGGGCGTCGGGTGTGGTCCGAGTCGAATCCCGACGACGGACGATCGAGGAGATGGCGCGTGACGGACCCCGTCGAGGAGTCCTCGTCCGGTCGCCCCGCCCATCGGCCCTCGCGGCGCAGCGAGATCGTCATGGCGGCCACCCACGTCTTCTCGCGACTGACCTACGCCGAGGCCACGGTCGAGGACATCGCACAGGAGTGCGGGGTCGCCCCGACGGCCGTCTATTACCACTTCGGTGGCAAGGAGGAACTGTTCGATCAGGCCTTCGAGACCTGCCTGATGGGGTTCTCCGCGATGGTCGACTCCGTCCGTGCCACCGGCGACACCCTGAACGAGAGCGTCCTGCGCGAGGTCATCTACGCCGGATGGGCGTGGTGGCGCACGCATCCGGTCGAGGCGCGGTTCCTCACGCTGCACCTGAATGGCGCGACCCCGGCCTCACGGCGGATGTACGAGGACTGGCAGGAGCGGCACGCGCAGCGCGCCTTCGACTACCTGCCGGAGGACGAGCGCCCACCGCGCAGTTCCCGCAAGGCTCGCGAGCAGTACGCGGTGCGCCTGCTCGGCTTCCACTTCCTCAGCGCACTGCTGCCTGTCTCTCAGACCGCGTGGCTCGAGGGCTCGCTGAGCAGGCTTCCCGTGGCGAAGGTCGAGGCGGTCCTGGCGGACATCCTCGTGCCGATCATGAGGGAAGTCGGACCGGACGATCCCGCTTGAGCTCCCAGCGCGCGATCGAGCGCAGGTGGACCTGATCGGGGCCGTCGAAGATCTTCAGGGCGCGCTGCCAGCCGTACATCTTCGCCAGCGGCACGTCGTCGCAGACGCCGAGGCCGCCGTGCACCTGGATGGCCCGGTCGATCACGTTGCAGGCCACGCGCGGGGCGATGACCTTGATCGCGGCGATCTCCGTCTTGGCGTACTTGGCGTTGCCCTGATCGATCATCCAGGCGGCCTTCATCGTCAGCAGGCGGGCCTGCTCGATCTCGATGCGTGACTCCGCGATCCATTCCTGAATGGACCCCTGGTCGGCGAGCGGGCCACCGAACGCGACGCGGGACTTGGCGCGCTCGACCATCATCTGCAGGGCGCGCTCGGCGGCGCCGATGGAGCGCATGCAGTGGTGGATGCGGCCCGGGCCCAGGCGGGCCTGGGCGATCATGAAGCCGTCGCCCTCCTCGGCGAGTCGGTTGGTGACCGGGACGCGGACGTCCTTGAACTCGATCCACGCGTGGCCGTGCTGGTCCTGCCGGCCGAAGACGGGCAGGGATCGCTGGATGTCCACGCCGGGGGTGTCTCGGGGAACGAGCACCATCGACTGCTGACGGTGCACATCGGCATGCGGGTCGGTCTTGCCCATGACGATGAGGATCTGGCAGCGCGTGTCATTGGCCCCCGACGTCCACCACTTGGTGCCGTTGATGACGTACTCATCACCATCGCGTTCGATCGAGCACTCGATGTTGGTGGCGTCACTGGACGCGACGTAGGGCTCGGTCATCGCGAAGCCGGAGCGGATGGTGCCGTCGAGCAGCGGCTCGAGCCACTGGGCCTTCTGCTCGTCGGTGCCGAACAGGTGGATGGTCTCCATGTTGCCGGTGTCGGGGGCCTGGCAGTTGATCGCCTCGGGGAAGATGTCGACGCTCCAGCCGGAGATCTCCGCGAGCTGCGCGTACTCGACGTTGGTCAGGCCGCTGATCGCCGGCAGGAACAGGTTCCACAGCCCCTGCTCGCGGGCCTGCACCTTGAGCTCCTCGACGATGGGGGGGAGGGTGTGGTCGTCCGGGCCCTTCTCCGCGCGGTAGTCGTCGTACACGGCCTCGGCCGGCAGCACCTTGTCATTGAGGAAGTCCCACATCTGGGCGGACAGTTCCTGCACGCGGGGGGAGGGGCTGAAGTCCATCATCGCTCCGAACTCGAGATCGGCCGTGGACTCCCGCGGAGGGAAGTCCGGGTTTCTTGACTCACACTTTAGTTACCGCGGTATCCTCGCGCCTCGTACGGGCCGGAGGCAACCCTGGCCGCGCCGATCCGCTCACGTGAGGAATGCCTCGTGCCCGACTTGCCCCTCGGACCGATCGCGGAGACCCTCGACCGGGACCCCGACGGAGTCGCGCTGGTCGATGCCGGCGGCGAGCGCCCGTGGTCGCAGGCGGTCGTGGAGATGCGCGGGGCAGCGGCGCAGTTGCTGTCCGCCACGCCCGACCCGGACCAGCGCAGGGGGATCATGGGTGACAACGCCGCCCCGACCCTTAGGGCCCACGCTGCGGCACTCATGGCCGGGGTCGGGGCCGTCGCGGTCTCGCGTCAGCTGACGCTCCCCGAGCTCACCGACCAGATCGAGGACTCCTCGATGATCGGCCTGATCGCTGGGCCGGGCAGCGCCCCCACGGCCGTCGCAGCCCTCGAGGCCGGACTCGTCCGGTCCGTCGTCCTCCATTCGGGGGCGACGACGGACTCGAGTGCATCCGGCATCGTGTAGTGGACGGACTGGGTGGCCAGCGCCCCCGAAGCCGTCGACTTCCCCGACCGACCGGCGCGACCAGCCATGGTCTACACATCCGGCACCACTGGGCGGGCGCGCGGGACGCAGACCCGCTGGGTGCTCGCTCCTGTGGAGACCCACCGTGAGGACCTCGCGAAGCTGCGCGAGCGGGCCCAGTTCCCCGAGGGTGCGCACATCGTCGTGGGGCCGCTGCAGCACAACGGCCCGCTGACGGCCGTGCGGCACCTGCTGCTCGGCCGCCCGGTCGTCGTCGTCGGTCGTTTCGACGGCGCGGAGGTGCTGCGCCTGATCGACCGGTACGACGTCACGTCATCCGTCATGGTGCCCACGCATTTCCAGCGGCTGCTCGCGGTGGACCCGTCCGTCCGCGACGCGGTCGACGTCAGCAGCCTGCAGCTCTTCGCCCACACCGGCTCGGCGTGCCCGGCGGACGTCAAGCGCGCCATGATCGAGTGGTTCGGCCCGGTCCTCATGGAGTCCTACGGCGGCAGCGAGTCCGGCACGCTGTGCCGCATCGGGTCCGCCGACTGGCTGGAGCATCCGGGCTCGGTGGGCAAGGCGGTCGAGCCGTTCCGGGTCGTCGTCGTCGACGAGGAGGGCAACGACCTGCCTGTGGGCGAGACGGGGATCCTCGCGTTCGAGGCGCCCGACGGCTTCGGTCCGACGTATCACCAGGACCCGGAGAAGACCGCGAAGGCGTACGTGCGCCCGGGGGCGTTCACCCTCGGTGACATGGGACATGTGGACGAGAACGGGTTCATCTTCATCTCCGACCGGATGTCCGACATGGTCGTGTCGGGCGGCGTGAATCTGTACCCGTCGGAGAGCGAGAACGCGCTGCGCCAGCATCCGGCAGTGGCCGATGTCGCGGTGATCGGCATCCCGCACCCGGACCTCGGCGAGCAGTTGCTCGCCCTCGTGGTCCCGGAGGATCCCTCGGCGGCGCCCGACCCGGCCGCGCTCGAGGCGTTCTGCCGCGACCTCATCTCTGCATACAAGATCCCGCGCCGGTACGAGTTCCTGGCCGAACTGCCGCGCAACGAGATGCAGAAGGTGGACAAGAAGGCTCTTCGGCGCCCCTTTTGGGACTCCGATCGCACCATCGCTGGCTAGCTCATAGGGGAGGACGCATGCTCAAGGGAATCGCCGGACGCACGGCACTCATCACCGGGGCGGGCGGTGGCATCGGCTCCGCAACCGCACGTCGACTTCACGCCGAGGGGGCGAACATCGTCGCCGTCGACCGGGATGCCGACTCGATCGAGGCTCTCGTCGCCGAGCTGGGGGAGCGGGCCCTCGCGGTGCCGGCCGACGTCACGAGTGCGGACGACACCGCGAGGTTCTTCCAGCGCGCGGTGGACACCTTCGAGACCGTCGACATGTTCTTCGCCAATGCCGGTGTGGAGTCGAAGGTCATCACGCTCGCGCGGTATCAGGAGAACCGGATCCGGCACTACCACAAGATCCTGGACGAGTGGATCGCCCGAGACTGATCGCCTCGCCGAGTCCACGGCTATCTGTCACAAGACATGCGCTTTTAACAGATAGCCGTGGACTCGGCGCGTGGAGGGCTCGTGGCTACTGGTCGTCGTAGCGCAGGACGTAGCTGACCCGGTCCATCCGGGCCCGGCGCGTCACGCGCAGCATCGGGGTGTCGGTCTCATCGGCGGTGAGTCCGTCGCGGACCAGGATCGGCGACCCGGCCCGCACACTGAGGATCTCGGCGTCATCCATGGTCGCGGCATCCGACGAGATCGAGCGCCAGATCGGCCGCAGGTCCGAGACCACCTCGTTCAACTGGCCATACAGGCCGGTGGCCGGGTTCCAGTTGCCCTCCGGATCGTCGAGCAGGTCCCGCGGGAACCACGAGCTCGACCACATCCACGCCGTGCCCTGCACGACGATCGCATTGTCGACACGCCACAGCGGGCCGGCCGCCAGTTCGAGGGATGCCCGGGACGGCCCGGCGTCGACCTTCATCGCGCGCAGGAAGACGTCCTCGTAGGTATAGCCGTGGGCGGCGATCTGGGCGGTCATTCCGTCGACGAGGGAATCTGTCGACAGCGTCTGGGAGACCGGCAGTCGAACGATCGGGGCGCTGAC
>JAUHZW010000150.1 GCA_030425745.1 Actinomycetes bacterium | reverse complement strand
GTCTGACGGCGCTGGCCGTGGCCTTGACGCGCGCGCGATGGAGGGCTGCCGTCGCCAACGGCGTGACGATCGCTGCGGTGACGGCTCTGGCCGGGTGGCTGGCTCCCTGGGCGACTCCGGCTCCCACGGGTGAGACGGCGACCATCGCGGTCCTCCAGGGCGGGACCCCCCAGACGGGGATGGGTGCCATGGATGTGCGTCGAGCCGTCCTTGAGAACCATGTGGCCCAGACGCTGGACCTGGCCGCCGCGATCGACCGCGGAGACGCCTCGCCGCCTGACTTCGTGCTGTGGCCGGAGAACGCCTCGGATATCGACCCGTTCTCCGACGCCACCGTCGCCGCCGACATCACGGCGGCGGCACGCGCTGTCGGGGCGCCGATCCTGGTGGGTGCTGTCACCACATCGCCCGACGATCCGGACATGGTCTGGAACGTGGGCATCGTGTGGACCCCAGACCGCGGCCCGACAGATCTGTACGTCAAGACCCACCCGGTACCGTTCGGTGAGTACATCCCGTTCCGTGCCCAGCTGTCCGAGGTCATCGGGCGCTTCGACCGGATCCCGCGCGACTTCGCCGCGGGGGATCGTCCCGGAAATCTCGACATCGCCGGCGTCGCCGTCGGTGACGTCATCTGCTTCGAGATCGCCTACAGCGACGTGGTGTCGGCCGTCGTGCATGGGGGAGCGCAGGTGATCACTGTCCAGACCAACAACGCGACCTACGGGGACACTGCTCAGCCCGATCAGCAGGTGCAGATCGAGCGGATGCGGGCGGCAGAGACCGGCCGGACCGTCCTCGTCGCGGCCACGTCGGGCATCTCCGCAGAGATCCTCCCGGATCGGCGTTTGGCGACGACGATTCCGGAGGGTGACGTGGGCTGGTTCATCGCCGACGTCGATCTGGTCGATGCACCTACGTGGGCGACGGTCGTCGCGGCGCCGCTGGAGTGGGTCGTGTCCCTTTTGGTGGTCGCGGCGGTCACCGTGGGTGGCCTGCTGGGTCGGCGCGCCCGACGTCGACAGGCGCACGACGCTCCGGCCGACATCACCTAGGCTGGGGTGGTGGCAGCGCTGGACTTCTCGGACCTCGGTCGGATCGTCGTCATCATCCCCACGTTCAATGAGCGGGAGACCCTGCCGGTGATCGTGGAGCGGGTCCGCACCAGCGTGCCGGAGGCGCACATCCTGGTCGCAGACGACAACTCGCCGGACGGCACCGGACGGATCGCTGACGAGCTGGCGTCGACCGACGAGCACATCCATGTCATGCACCGCCTCGGCAAGGAGGGACTCGGTGCCGCCTATCTGGCCGGGTTCGCGTGGGCGCTGCAGAACGGGTACGACGTCGTCGTCGAGATGGATGCGGACGGATCGCACCAGCCTGAGCAGTTGCCCCGCCTCCTGGATGCCCTGCGCTCTGCCGACCTCGTGCTGGGGTCGCGCTGGGTGCCCGGCGGTCGCACCGAGAACTGGCCGGTGTCGCGCCAGCTGATCTCGCGCGGCGGTACCGCGTACACACGGCTGGCCCTCGGGGTCCCCATCCATGACGCCACGGGTGGCTATCGCGCTTTCCGGGCCTCGACGCTGCGTCAGTTGGATCTCCACGAGGTCGCCTCACAGGGGTACTGCTTCCAGATCGACCTCGCGTGGCGGGCCGTCCAGCGCGGCCTGACGGTTCGCGAGGTCCCCATCACCTTCGTGGAGCGCACTGCCGGTGCCAGCAAGATGAGCCGCAAGATCGTCGCCGAGGCCCTCTGGCGCGTCACGGTGTGGGGGCTCGATGACAAGGTCACCCGCCTTCGTCGCCGGGCCCATCAGCGTCGTCAGCGCGGGCAGGCGCCGTCATGAGGATGCGTGCGCTGCTCCTCGGCTACCCGCTGGTGGAACTCATCACCGCGTATGCCGTGGCCCAGTGGATCGGCTGGGGCTGGACGATCCTGCTGCTGATCGTGGGATTCCCGGTCGGCTTCGCCATCATGCGCAATGCCGGCCAGGCCGCCATGGTCGACCTCCAGCGGGCCGCCGACACCGGTGGCCAGCCGGATCAGGGCAGACATGCGGTCACGATGCTCGGCGGAGTCCTCGTGGCGGTGCCGGGGTTCTGGACCGACCTGATCGGACTGCTCCTGATCGTCCCGCCGATCCAGCGTCTCGTGCGCTCTCGCGCACAGCGGTGGCTCGATGCCCGGATGACCACCCTGCGGATGCCCGGGGTGTACAACCCGCAGGGTTTCGCCGGCGGCGACATCGTGCCGGGCACGGTGATCCACGTAGAGGACATGCGCGACGACGAACCGGATCCGCCCCGCGGACTCGACCAGTCCTGAGCAGCGGGACCCGCCGACAGCAACGGCCCGGCCCCCGAGGGGACCGGGCCGGCTGGGTGTCAGATCCGGGTCAGGCGGTCTTCTTCAGACCCAGGCCCTGCTGCTCGTGCAGCAGTTCCAGGCGCTCAGCGAGGAGCTCCTCCAGATCGGCGATGGAGCGCCGCTCCAGCAGCATGTCCCAGTGGGTGCGAGCCGGCTTGGTGGGCTTGGCCTCCGGGGCCTCGGTGTCGGGACGCTCGGCGGTCTGTCCGCACCGGCACGTCCACTCGTAGGGGATCTCCTCGGCCTCGATGAAGTACGGGACGACCGTCCGGTGGCCCTGGGGACACAGGTAGGTGACGGCCATGCGCTCGGGCGGGACCACATGGGCATCGGTCTCGTAGCTGAGAGCTCCCAGACGGGTACCGCGCATCGACTCGCTCATGACGTGTCCTTCCACTCGCTGGCTGTGACGGGTTTGACGACGGAGGTATTCCCCGCGTTCCCGCGTTCAAGCAGCGCGAATGTAAGGATCAGGTAAGCCCCACCTCACTCCGTACGCGAGATGCAGATTTGCACCGCTTCCCGGTCCAAATAGTGCACCAAACGGACATTTCCCCTGACAAGTGCGGATCTGGACCGGTAACCGGTGCAAATCTGCAGTGTCAGTCGGTGCCGTACTCCATGGCGGCCCGGTCGAGGGACTCGACCTCGTCCTCGGCCAGGGCGGACGGTGACTCCATCGCGGCGATCGCCGCGGCCCCGCCGGGACGCAGCTCGCCGATGAGGTGCGCCTGATCACCTGCCAGCTGTCCCTGCTGGGCGTAGACCTCGAGCTTGGCCCGGGAGTCGGCGATGTCGAGGTTGCGCATGGTCAGCTGCCCGATCCGGTCCAAGGGACCGAACGCGGCGTCCTCGGTGCGCTCCATCGAGAGCTTGTCGGGGTGGTAACTCAGCGCCGGGCCGCGGGTGTCGAGGATGGTGTAGTCGTCACCACGACGCAGCCGCAGGGTCACCTCGCCGGTCACAGCGGAGGCCACCCACCGCTGCAGTGACTCGCGCAGCATCAGAGACTGCGGGTCCAGCCACCGCCCCTCGTACAGCAGGCGGCCGAGTCGGCGGCCCTCAGCGTGGTAGTTGGCGACGGTGTCCTCGTTGTGGATCGCACTCAGGAGCCGCTCGTAGGCGATGAACAGCAAGGCCATGCCCGGGGCCTCGTAGATCCCGCGGCTCTTGGCCTCGATGATGCGGTTCTCGATCTGGTCGGCCATGCCCAGCCCATGACGCCCACCGATCGCGTTGGCCTCGTTGACGAGGTCGCCGGCCGACGCGAACGCCCGGCCGTTGATCTCCACCGGCCGGCCCTGGACGAACCGGATCGTGACGTCCTCCGCGGGAATCGCCACGGACTCGTCCCAGAAGCGCACGCCCATGATGGGCTCGACGATCTCCATGGAGGTGTCCAGATGCTCGAGGGTCTTCGCCTCGTGCGTGGCGCCCCAGATGTTCGCGTCCGTGGAGTAGGCCTTCTCGGTGCTGTCGCGGTACGGGAGATCGTGGGTGGCCAGCCACTCCGACATCTCCTTGCGACCGCCGAGCTCGTTGACGAAGTCGGCATCCAGCCAGGGCTTGTAGATGCGCAGCTCAGGGTTTGCCATCAGGCCGTAGCGGTAGAACCGCTCGATGTCGTTGCCCTTGAAGGTGGAGCCGTCGCCCCAGATCGACACGTTGTCGTCGTGCATCGCACGAACGAGCAGCGTGCCGGTCACAGCGCGGCCCAGGGGAGTGGTGTTGAAGTACTGCCGGCCGCCTGAGCGGATATGGAACGCGCCGCAGGCCAAGGCTGCCAGGCCCTCCTCCACGAGGGATGCCTTGCAGTCGACGAGGCGGGAGAGCTCCGCCCCGTACTGCAGCGCCCGGCCCGGGACGGACTCGATGTCCGGCTCGTCGTACTGCCCGATGTCAGCGGTGTAGGTGCAGGGAACGGCGCCCTTCTCGCGCATCCAGGCCACGGCCACCGAGGTGTCCAGGCCGCCGGAGAAGGCGATGCCAACGCGCTCGCCCACGGGCAGGGAGGTCAGTACTTTCGACACGGGCCAACCCTAGAGCCTCGGGGCGGGTCGACGAGCACCGGGCGATTCCCGCAATTGCCTGATGTTCTCCGCTATTGCGAGTAATTTGCAGCAGACGGCGCGAGGGGCAGCCGTCCATCGACCCACACAGCATCCCGGGAGCATCATGAGCACTCGTCACGACGTCGTCATCATCGGCGGAGGCACTGCCGGCATCACAGCCGCGGCGCGCCTGAAGAAGGCCGGCATCACCGACATGGCGATCATCGAGCCGTCAGCGACCCATTACTACCAGCCCATGTGGACGCTCGTGGGCGGGGGAGAGGCCGAGATCGGCCCGACGGCTCGACCCGAGTCGTCGGTCATTCCCAGTGGTGCCACGTGGATCCAGGCCGCGGCGACGGGGGTGGACCCGGAGAACAACCTCGTCATGCTCGACAACGGCGACACCGTGGAGTACGCGTGGCTCGTCGTGGCCAGCGGCATCCAGCTCAACTGGGACGCCATCCCTGGTGTGGCCCAGACCCTGGGACGCAACAAGGTGTCCAGCAACTACCGCTACGACCTCGCGCCCAAGACGTGGGAGGCCATCAAGTCGACGACCTCCGGCACGGCGGTGTTCACCCAGCCGAACGGACCGATCAAGTGTGCCGGTGCGCCACAGAAGATCGCGTACCTGGCGGCGGATCACTGGCGTCGCACGGGCGTCCTGAAGAACATGGACATCCACCTGATCCTGCCCACGCCGGGCATGTTCGGCGTTCCCGAGTTCGCCGCGGGCCTGGCGAAGGTGGCGGATCGGTACGGCATCAACGTCCACTTCGAGAGCCACGCCACGGCGGTCGACGGCGACGCTCACACCGTCGAGATCACCAAGATCCCGACCGGCGACACC
>JAUHZW010000149.1 GCA_030425745.1 Actinomycetes bacterium | reverse complement strand
AGCCCGAGCCGGGCGAGGTGCTCCTCTGTGCGTTCACCCACCCCCCACAGGGAACCGACCGGCAGCGGGTGGAGGAAGTCGATCACCCGGTCGGCGGGGACGACGAGCAGACCGTCGGGCTTGGCCCGGGTTGAGGCGAGCTTGGCGACGAACTTGGTCGTGGCCACTCCGACCGAGCAGGTGATGTCCTGCTCGTCCTGCACCCGGGCGCGGATCATCTCGGCGATGGCGGCGGGGCGCCCCAGCCGGCGCAGGGCTCCGGAGACGTCCAGGAAGGCCTCGTCCAGGCTGAGCGGCTCCACTACCGGGGTGACGGAGCGGAACAGGGACATCACGTTGCGGCTGACCTCGGCGTAGCGGGCGTGCTCCGGCTCAAGCACGGTGGCGTGCGGCGCGACGCGGCGTGCCCGAGACATCGGCATCGCGGAGTGCACGCCCAGAGCGCGGGCCTCGTAGGTCGCCGACAGCACGACTCCGCGGGTGCCCCCACCACCGATGATGACGGGGGTGCCGCGCAGGTCGGGATGGTCGCGCAGGGTCACGGAGGCATAGAAGGCGTCCATGTCGACATGCAGGATCGTGCACCCGGTGTCGTCACCGTCGAGGTGCAGCCGCCCCTGCGGGCGACGGACCTGACTGCGACTCATGGGCCCATTCTCCTGCCACTCCCCGTGATTCTCCCGCTGCTCCCCGGACTTGCATGCCACAGCGACGCTGCGGGGATCAGGCGATCAGCCCCTGCCGGCTTGACGTCGGCATAGGGCGACTGCCGATAGCCGCTGGCATGGACCAGGACGCGCCGCCGCCCCGATGCGAGTCGGTCGCCCGATGCGTGGTCGCCCGACGGATCCTGTGCCGGGAGATCCGTCGACGCGATCAGCTCAGCGACCCCGTCGGGACCACCGGCCTGCCACGCCTGCCGCACCTCGGCGAGCTCCCAGCAGCCGGTCGCCCGGATCGACACCCCTCGCGGCCCGGTGCGGCGCAGGACACCGCGCACCAGCAGCAGCCATGAGGAGAAGACCGTGGCCGCATAGGGGCCCTGGACATCATCGAAGAAGGCGGCATCGGCGGGCCCGGTGGAGTCATCCACGGTGAGGAAGATGACCCGGCGCCCGCTGCGCACCGGAGGCGTCTGGGTCGCCACCTTGACCCCAGCGATGAAGACCTCACTGCGCGAGCGCTGACGCGCCAGATCTCGGGACCGCACCAGCGGCAGACCGGCGCCCCGGAGCTCGTCGAGCATCGGTCGGTGGAAGTCGACCACGTGCCGGCTGACATCCATCCCCAGGATCTCGAGCTCCGCCTGCACCCGCTCTCCAGCCGTCATCTCCGGCAGACCCGAGGAGAATGTGCCCAGGTCACCACCCTCCACCGGCAGGTCCAGCGACAGCTGATCACCGGTGGGGTCCGACGATCGACGGGATCGCCCCCACCGATCCAGATCGGCGACCTGCAGGAGCAGGTCCCGACGCGAGAGCCGTCCGCGTGCACGCACCGAGGTCGTGGCTCCGAGCCCGTAGAGCTCATCGAAGGCTCCGACCACGACGAGCCGTTCGGCGGTGGGACGCGACATGCCGCCGCGCTGCCAGGCATCGGACAGGCCCGAATAGGGACGACCGGCGATCAGCCGCTCGACCTCCTCCGTGCTGATGCCCTTCACCTCGGTGAACGGGATCCGAATGCCCGGGTGCGGGCACTCCCCTGTTCTCCCGGCTTCACCGCACTCGATCCGGGGCTCGACCTCACACTCGACCCGGTACACGTCCTCGGATCGGTTGATGTCGAGCCCGAGGATCCGCACCCCCCGGTTCCGGGCATCGTCGAGGATCAGCCGCTTCGGATACATGCCCGGGTCATGGGTCAGGACCCCGGCATAGAACGCGGCCGGATGATGGGTCTTCAACCATGCCGACTGGTACGTCGGCAGAGCGAAGGCCGCCGCATGCGCCTTGCAGAACCCGAAGGAGGCGAAGGCCCTCAGCACATCCCACACCTGCTCGACGACCTCGAGGTCGTACCCGCGACGCAGCGCAGCCGGATAGAACCAGGAGCGCACGTCGTCCTGGCCCTCCGGACTGCCGAGCGAGCGCCGTGTCTCATCGGCCTCCGCCAGCGAGCAGCCGGTCATCGTCGCGACGATGCGCAGGACCTGCTCGTGGAAGACCACGACCCCGCAGGTCTCCGCCAGGGCCGGCTCGAGATCCGGGTGCAGGTAGACCGGCTGACTCCAACCCTGCCGCGCACGGAGGAAGGGCGTCACCATGTCGGACTTCACCGGCCCGGGTCGGAACAGCGAGATGTCGATGACGAGATCCCCGAAGGTCTCCGGCGCGAACTTCCCGATGAGCTCACGCTGCCCCGGGGACTCGATCTGGAAGCAGCCGAGGGTCTGCGTCGACTGGATGAGCGCGAAGGTGTCCGGGTCATCGAGAGGCTGGGCATCGAGATCGATCTGCTCACCGGTGGACCTCGTGATCTCGCTGACCGCGTGCGCCATCGCCGACTGCATCCGCACACCGAGCACATCGAGTTTGAGCAGGCCCATCTCCTCGACGTCGTCCTTGTCGAAGTGGCTCATCGGGAAGCCGGCTGAACTGTCCTCGACCGGTGTGCGGTCCAGCAGTGTGGTGTCGGAGAGCACGATGCCGCAGGGGTGCAGGGCGATGTGCCGGGGCAGACCGTCCAGTCTCTCGACCAGATCGAGGAATCCGTCGAGCCGCCCCGTCGCAGCCAAGCGCCCGAAGCCGGACTCGCGCAGTTCCGGAAGGTCGGCGAGCGCGTTGCGCACCTCGCGGGCGCGGATGTGCGGGAAGGCCGTGGCGAAGGCCCCGACCTCACCGGTGGGCAGACCCAGGGCCATGCCCACATCACGGATCGCGTGCCGCACCCGGTAGGTCTCCATCATCGACACCGCGGCCGTGCGTTCGGTGCCGAAGCGGTCGAAGATCCAGCCGTAGATCTCCTCGCGGCGCGCAGACTCCACGTCGATGTCGATGTCCGGCAGCGCTCGACGCAGCGGCGACAGGAAGCGCTCCATGATCAGGCCCTGTCCCAGCGGATCCACCCCGGAGATCCCGAGCAGGTGGTTGACCAGGCTGCCGGCGCCCGACCCACGCGCCGCCACCCGCACCCCACGCTCGCGGATCAGCCCGACGACCTCCGCGACGGTCAGGAAGTAGCCGGCGAACTGCAGGTGGGTGATGGTGCGCAGTTCGTCCTCCAACCGGGTCCGGGCGGCTCGCTGGTCCTCCCGCGACCGGTACCGCTGATCGACTGCGTCCTCGCACCGCGAGCGCAGCAGGGCCGTGGCCCGGGCATCAGCCTCGCGCTCCGGCACCGGCTGCCCGACGAGGACATCGAGCTCGGGGACGAAGACGTCGCCCAGCCCCAGATCGGCAGCCGGGTCGAGGGCGCAGTGCTCCGCCAGCCGCCGGGTGTCATCCCACAGGCGCCGCGCATCCGACTCACCCGCCGCTGTGGCGATCTCCTCGGCGATGGCCGCCATCTGCTCGGAGTCCTTGAGGTACGCCTCACCGTTGTCCGGGTCGATGTGCCGGGAATCCAGGGGAACCAGTCGGCGTGCCGCGTCCAGGACATCGGCGACCCGGGAGTCCGCCGGGTCGAGGTAGCGCACCGCATTGGTCAGGACCACCGGGAGCTGCTCCCGGCGCGCCCAGCCGAGCATCGTGGCAGCCGCTCGGGTGGAGAGCGGGTGTCGCGGCTCGCACCGGTGGGAGGCCACCGCGAATCCCAGCCGCGGACCGAAGATCGCCCGCCAGGGACGCAGCACGCTTGCGACCCGATGCTGGCGCTCGGACAGCAGCAGCCGGCCGGCCTCCGAGTGAGCGGACAGCAGCGCGACCAGCCCCTCGTGGTGCTCACGCAACGCACTCCAGGTGACGACCGGGGTACCTCGACTGGTGTGGTCACCACGATGCGCCGCCGAGACCAGCCGACACAGTGACGCCCATCCGCGGGCGCCCGAGGCCAGCAGCAGAACCCGCGGCCGTGTCTCGTCGATCCAGGAGCCACCGTGTGCCGGGGTGCGCCGACGTGGAGCCGGACCGGTCACCAGAGACGTTGCCACCCGGGACGTCATCGGCAGAGGTGTCGTCTCCTCGACCGGCAGATCCACCCCGAGGACCGGACGCACCCCGGCATCCTGACAGGCCCGGGCCCAGCGCACCGCTCCGTACAGGCCGTCCCGATCGGTCAACCCGATGATCGGCTGACCGAACTCCGCAGCTCGCTGGACCAGCACATCCGGTGCCGCTGTCCCGTACTTCCGGGAGAAGGCAGACGACACCTGCAGATGGACGAAGGACATTGATGAGAACCGATCAGACTGACTGGCCGACCGGGCTAACGAGCGTGCAGCAGGGTGCTGCCCATGGCCGCCTGATCAGGACGGCCGAGGAGGTCGCACACCCGGGACAGGAAGGATCCGGCATCACGGACGAGGTCATCGGCCTCACGTACGGAGACGCAGGGGATCCCGGCCTCGGCCGAGGCCCGCTTGGCGGCACCGGCCGCGAAGAAGGTGGCCCACTCCCCCAGTTCCGGGGTCGAGCGGGACAGCAGCGCCCAGACACTGGTGACCCGGGACCGGGACGAGGACGGCCGGGTGCGGGACGCCACCATCGCTGCGGCTGCCCGCAGAGCGCACAGGTGGGCGGCCGAGTACCGCTCCGCCGCGCTCGGGGCGATGCTCGCCTCCGTCAGGCTGCGGCGGGCGGACTCCAGCAGGGCATCGGCAGACCGGGGAATGGGTCGGACAGCAGAGACAACGGACATGGCGTACTCCAGGACGGGCTAGTCGAGAACGCGTTCGACCCGCCAGAGGACATCGATGACGTCTCCCCGGTCGGCCGACCGCGACGGCGCACTTGCATGCATGCGATGGACGGACCGCCGCAGGTCGTACACACCCACGCCGGTGGACCCCACCGCCTCGACCCGCCAGAGCTGGCTCTGCAGATGACCCTGCAGATGACCCTGGCCACCAGCCGGCAGTGACGGGATCCCTCCCGACCACCACGGCATCGCCTCGACCCAGTTCGCGAGAACGCTGCGCACGACATATCCCCGACCCCGCCAGCGGAATGCCGCTGGCGCACCATCGGCGCCCACCACCATGTCGACCCGCTCCGGCGGGTGTCGACGCGACATCGTCCTGCGCCTCCTGCCACCGAAGCCTCGGCCGCCGCGCCGGGGTCGAGGCGGCCCGGCGGCCGAGGTGGCGTCCCGAGGAGCCGGCCGCGAATCCAGCCCCCGGGAGCGAGTGTTCGAACACATGTTCGAACACCACCGAACGCTAGACCGCACCCCTGACA